>JBGCFK010000298.1:0-8675 GCA_045106875.1 Paracoccaceae bacterium
ACGAGTGTGATGGACCAGACGGAGCCCTTGGCGTCAACAAAAACCGTACAAGGGCGCTCATGTTGCGGCAACACTGGTCTGATGCATTCACACCGTGGTATCCTTTGGTCGGGAGAATATGGTGGCATGACTCGGTTTGTATTTGCATTGCTAGCGGGCGTCGCTTTGACTTGCGCCGGATCAGGTGGAAACGCCGAGGCACAGAACGCCCAGTCGCGACTGGGCGGAAGCATGAGCCCGCTGGGAACAGATATTCTGATGGACGACGCAGTCTTGCCCGTGGTGACCAAGGGTCACCGGGTCGGCAAGGTTCCGACCAACTGGTTCTGGGGGCTGGTGTCTCCGAGACGGACCGGGGAGGGCGCCGAACGCTGGCCATACGTTCTGGCCGTCATAGACAAGGCACGCGCGTCCGGCAAACCCGTCTATGGCTCAACCGCGATGACGCGCCGCATCCTGCGCGACTACGAGGCTGTGCTTCAGCGAGAAGCCAAACGGCGCAATGTCTCGCTGCCCTTTCTGGTGGCCGTCATCGCCGTCGAAAGTGCCGGCAAGATCAAGGCGCGCAGTCATGTCGGCGCGCAGGGGCTCATGCAATTGATGCCTGCCACAGCGCACAGGTTCGGCGTAAAGAACGCCTATGCTCCAGCACAGAACATCCGTGCGGGGGCGCAATATCTGGACTGGTTGCTCCGTCGCTTTGGCGATGACGCAGTTCTGGCGCTGGCCGGCTACAACGCCGGCGAAGGAGCCGTGGACAAATACCGCGGCGTGCCGCCTTACCGCGAGACGCGAGCCTATGTGGCCAAGGTCGCGGGCGCATTTGCGGTGGCAAGCAACCTCTGCACCCAGCCGCCAAGGGATGCGCGCGCGCCTTGCATTCTCAGGTAGCGTCAGATCCCGTCGCCTCGACCTCAGGCCGTTCAGTCATCATCCGACACTCTTCGCTGGTTAATGGCATGGATGCGCTTGGAAGTGATCACATCGGCTGCCTTCAGATCGGCCGCCCTTTAGGCAACATCGCTTGAAATGCCTGCCTGAACCACAGGGGCAGAGTTCATTCCGACCCAGCTTTTCCTTCAGTTCCACATCGCCAATGCACCATTCGATCGCCCGTCTTAACCTGTGTCTTTGACGGGAAAGATTTGCGGCGCTTCGAGATGACCTCGAAAGGAAGGGCGGGCTTCCGAGTAGGTACGCTTCACCATGACAAACTCCATCACTTCAGAAAAGAGGTGGGCGCATAGCCGCTCTGCAGGGCGAAGGTCATGTGCAATCCGCCTGCACGGGTCCTATTCGCCGAGGCGAACATCGCGTTTCGAGAACCTCTCTTCCGCCGAGAAACCGGCTTGGTCCAGGGCCAAATCCGCACCGATTGTGATCACGACCATGGCCACCACTGCTGCCAGAAACGCCTTCATGGTTTGTCCTCCGCTGTTTGTTCCAAGCTCTGCTCGGCCGTCTCGCCCGCACTCCGCGGGCCTGTGTTCTCTGTCTTGCCCGCACTCCGCGGGCCTGTGTTCTCTGCCAGAAACGCAATCAGGTCGGCCCGGTCTGCGGGGCCTGTGATCCGTTGCATCGGCATCTTCGATCCAGGAGTATAATGGTCCGGGCCCTCATCGAACAGCCGGTCAATGGTCTCGGCCTCCCAGACGATCGTCGTGCCTGTGAGCGCATCCGAATAGCTGTAGTCCGTCAACGTTCCTGCCGGGCGGCCAAAGAGCCCATAAAGGCTCGGGCCCGCACGCCTTGCGCCATCCGGGGTCAGCGTATGACAGATCGAGCACTTCCGCGCGAACTGACGCTCGCCATTCGACATCTCGGAGGGGTCGCGCAGGAAGCTGCGTTCGCCCGCCCCAAGCAACCCCGCGACTTCATCGTCCGCTGCTGTCACAGGCCAGACTGATGCGGCATCGTCGATCCCGCCAGACACCACCCGTTTGCCGTCCGGGGTCCAGGCAATCGCCCAGATCGGTCCGCGAACGGCTGCGTGAAAGTCACGCTCGATCTGCCAGTTCTCGGTGTCGATGATCATCACATAACCCTCGCCATCGCCGACCGCGAGGCGTTTGCCTGCATCATCTGCCGCAAGTGCCAATATCGGCCTGCGATCCGCGGTCAGGTCTGCCAGCACTTGATCCGTCTGCAGATCAATCGCACGCACCACGCCGTCGACGGCACCATAGGCGAGCCAGCCCGCGTTTTCGTTCAACTCCAGATGGTTGATCCCGAATCCGTTCTTGACAAGCGGTCGCATCAGCGCGCCATCAACCACGTCCCAGACAAGGATGGTCCCGTCCGAACCACCAGTGTAAAGACGGCTACCATCGGCTGAGAACACCGCGTCGTTCACGCCTGACTTATGGCCCTTCAGCCAGCGCACCTCTGTCTCGCCGGACAGATCCCACAGCCCGACCCAGCCATCCCAGCCAGAGGTTGCGGCGATGGTTCCGTCCGGGCTTGGCTCGACGGCGATGATCTTGCCCTTGTGGCCGTCGAACATGCGAACCGCCTGCCCGGTCTGCAGATCCCAAAGGCTCATCGCAAAATCGTCGCCCGCCGACAGCGCCCGTCCACCGGGCAGAAAGGCCACCGCATTGGCAGCAGCCTCATGCCCTTCCAGCCAACGGGTCTCGCCGGTGCCAAGATCCCAGAGCCCCACCGAATAGTCGAAACTGGCGGTCAGGGCGTGCCGCCCATCCGGGCTAACGGCCACGCCTTTGACTGGGCCACCATGTCCTTCCAGACGCTGGAAACCATCCGCAAGTGTGCTGGTGGCCCAGACCACAAGGATCAGCGCGAGCTTGGCCGCCCCGATCACGACAATCAGCCTGGGCAGATCAGGCCCGCGCATGGACTTACTCGGCAGGTGTCGCCGAGGGGTGCGGCTGGCGCGCCTTGGCGTCTTCTTCATCGACCCAAAGACCATGGTGCTCGACTGCCCAGTTTCGGTCTACCTGTCCGCTTCCCATGGCATCGAACGCGCCTTCCATGCCCACAGAGCCGATATAGATGTGGGCAATGATGATGAAGATCATGGCGAAGCCGACAATGGTGTGCCAGATCTGTGCGTACATCATCTCCTGGATCGGCGTGAGCACGGTTGGCAGGGGCTCGCCCCAGATCGCCGGGCCTATGCCCGTATCGTTCAGGATCGAGAAGGTCTTGGCGAACATCGGTGCTTCATAAGGGAAGAGCAGCGAGATCCCCGACAGCGATATCGATGTGCCCAGAATGATGACTGACCAGAAGATGATCTTCTGACCTGCATTGAACTTCTTGGCTTGCGGATGCTTGTTACCGATGATCCCACCACCCTGAGCGAACCATTTCAGATCCAGAAGCGATGGAATGTTGTGACGAACCCACAGGAAGAAGACCATGATGATGGCGCCCATGAACGCCCATGCAAGGTTGTTGTGCACCCACTTACCCGCCATGGTTACTGTCGCGAACAGGTCCTTGCCGACCAACGGAAGCAGGTAGTCCTTGCCGTAAAGCAGGTTCAGTCCCGAGATCGCTAGTGCAATGAACGAGACTGCCAGCACCCAATGCGCAAACCGCTCTATCGCCTTGAAGCGCTCGATCGTCTGCCCTGCCGGGCCGTGGCTGATGCGGACCTTGCCGCGCAACAGATAGAAAAGGATCAGCAGAACAATGATGCCAGCAAGCGCGTAGCCACCATACATCTGCAGTGGTCCGCCCTTGGCGCGCCACTCGAGCCAGCCAATGCCGGCATCCTGCACCAGCAGAGCGGCGTTCTGATCCGGGATCGAGATGGTTCCGGACGCGCCCGCACGTAACTCACCCCAAAGGGTCGAGGCCGAATTGGCACCCTGGTTGGCCAACGACGTTTCCGCCTTGGCCGGGTTCATTGCGTCCAGAACGTCCCGCTCTCGCTGGACGCCGGGTTCCATGGGCGCATTGGTCACAGCGTTCGAGGGCGGGCGCACCGAGCCCCCTACGCTTTGCTGCACGTTGACCGCGCTCTCGGGCGGTCGCACGGAAGACGATCCAGATTGAGCCTGAGCTTCCGAGACCACCACAGCGGTCTGGAACACCGATCCCGTAAACGCAGCCATCGCAAAGACGATGGCGATGATCGCCAGAACAAGAGAAATGCGGCGATGCATGACGTGTCCTCCCATTTGGTGGCGCAGCCTCGTTCAAGCGGGCTGCTACCTTGGTTTTAACCTAGCACAGCTGAGGCTGCTGAACAGGCCCAGCAGACACGGGCCTGACAGGTCCGTGCTTGGCCTGACTATTGGCCTTCGATGCTGATCAGTTCGATGGTGAAGTGCAGGATCGCGTTGGGCGGGATGTCCTCGCCCGCGCCGCGTGTGCCATAGCCCTTGTCCGACGGAATCCAGACGTCCCATTTGGCGCCCACCGGCATCAGCTGCATCACTTCGGTCCAGCCCGGGATGACGCGGCCCAGCGGGAACGTCGCGGGCTCGCCACGCTCGACCGAGCTGTCAAAGACCTTGCCGTCGATCAAGCGGCCTGTGTAGTGCACCGTCACGCTGTCGGCCGCAGTCGGTTTTGCGCCCGCGCCTGCGGTGATTTCCTTGTACAGAATCCCGCTTTCCGTGGCCGTGATCCCGTCGTCGGCTTCCTTGGCTTCCAACCATTTGCGATTCTCGGCCAATTCCGCCACAGCGGCCTGTGCCTGAGCTTCCTGCTGCACGGCCTGAAGCTCACCAAAAGCTGCCTGCATTTCTTCGTCACTCATACGCCCGCCATCGGCAAAGACGTCGCGCATGGCGGCCATGAAGGCCTCGGGATCAAAGCCCGACCCGCCAAGGTCATCCTTGATACCTGAGCTGACATTCTGTCCGATGGCATAGCTGAAGCGTTTCTCTGGCGTATCCAATGCGATCGCCTCCTGTGCTGTGGCAAGCGAAGAACTCAGGAGCAGAGCGCCGGTAAAAAGTACGCCGGAAAAGCGGAGCATGGTGAGACCTCTTGTTGCGGTTGCGAGCGGTCACCCGCTCAATGGAAACACCCCGGCGCGGGCGCCGGGGTGCTCGATTTATTCACTTCAGTTATTAACCCGCCCATGGCGAGGATCAACCATTCTTCCGCTTTCGATGCGGTCGTCAGTTCCCACCACCTGAGACAACGAGAACGGCGAGGAACGTGAAGATCGCGAGCGTCAGTCCGGTTGCGAGCGTTGTGCTTCTGAGTATCCGGGCAACTCTGTTCAAGGCGATTCTCCCTATAGTTGTGAAGCAAGGATGGCAGGATCGAAATCAGAGTCAACAAAATGAAAAAGCCCCACTGATAAGGCGGGGCTTTCCATGATGCAGAGGCAGGTGTGACCCAGCCTTGGCTGAGAATCAGCTGCCCTTCTGGTCGTAGGCGGTTCCCCACCCCCAGGCGCCCGAGCCGAACCCGCGGGCGACAACGCGCTCGCGGTAAATGTTCGCCACGTCGTCACCGTTTCCGGCGAGAAGAGCCTTGGTCGAGCACATCTCAGCACAGATTGGCAGCTTGCCTTCCGCGATTCGGTTGCGCCCGAATGCCTGGAACTCGGCCTGGCTATGAGTTTCTTCCGGGCCACCGGCACAGAAGGTGCACTTGTCCATCTTGCCGCGGCTGCCGAAGTTGCCGGCCTGCGGGTACTGCGGTGCGCCGAACGGGCATGCATAGAAGCAATACCCACACCCGATGCACAGGTCCTTCGAGTGCAGGACGATTCCGTCTTCGGTCTGGTAGAAGCAGTCCACCGGACAGACAGCCATGCAAGGTGCGTCCGAGCAGTGCATGCAAGCCACCGAAATGGACCGCTCGCCCGGGCTGCCATCGTTGATGGTCACAACGCGGCGCCGGTTGATCCCCCAAGGGATCTCGTGCTCGTTTTTACAAGCTGTCACGCAGGCATTGCATTCGATGCAACGCTCGGCGTCACAAAGGAACTTAGCTCGTGCCATGGTTCCCTCCTCCCCTTAAGCTTTTTCAATACGGCAGAGTGTGGCTTTGGTCTCTTGCATCTGAGTGACCGAGTCATAACCATAAGTCTGCGCAGTGTTTGTTGCCTCGCCGAGCACATACGGATCGGCGCCGTCAGGGTACTTGTCCCTCCGGTCCTCTCCCTGGAAGTGCCCGCCAAAGTGGAACGGCATGAAGGCGACGCCTTTGCCGACACGTTCGGTGACCATCGCGGCCACTTTCACCTTGCCTGCGGGTGCCGGGCCGTGGACCCACACCTGTTCACCATCCTTGATGCCAAGATCGTTCGCGTCGCGCGTGTTGATCTCGACGAACATCTCCTGCTGAAGCTCGGCAAGCCACGGGTTCGACCGGGTTTCGTCACCACCGCCCTCGTATTCCACCAGTCGGCCACTTGTCAGGATCATTGGATAATCCTTGGAGTAGTCGACTTTCTGGATCGAGGCATAAAGCGTCGGCAGACGGTACGCCTTGCGATCTTCGTAGGTCGGGTACTTGGCGACCATCTCGCGATCCGGCGAGTAAAGCGGCTCGCGGTGGATCGGAACCGGATCCGGGAAGGTCCAGACAACAGCACGGGCTTTCGCGTTCCCGAAGGGCGCGCACTCGTGCTTGATCGCAACGCGCTGGATGCCGCCCGAAAGGTCGGTCTTCCAGTTCGTCTTCGGCCCTGCGATCCCGTCGATGATCGCACGTTCCTCGTCGGTCAGGTCGCTGTCCCAGCCAAGATCCATCAGCATCTGCATCGTGAACTCCGGGTATCCGTCCTGGATCTCCGAGCCCGCCGAGTAGACACCTTCGGCCAGCAGGTTGTCGCCATCCCGCTCGACACCGAACCGGGCGCGGAAGGTGAGACCACCCTCGGACACCGGACGCGACATATCGTAGAGGTTGGGCGTTCCGGGGTGCCCCATCTCGGCTGTGCCCCAGCTTGGCCACGGCATGCCGTAGAACTCGCCATCATTCGGGCCGCCCAGCGCTTGCAGGGTTGTCCGGTCGAACGTGTGCTGGTTGGCCATGTGGGCCTTGATGCGCTCGGGGCTCTGGCCCGTATAGCCCACTGTCCACATACCCGAGTTGAACTCGCGGGTGATGTCCTCGACATTCGGCACTTCGCCGTCCATCTCGATGTTCTGGAAGAACCGCTCGGCAAAACCGAACTTCGTCGCGAACTTCGACATGATCACTTCGTCAGGAAGCGATTCAAACAGTGGCTCAACCACTTTCTCACGCCACTGAATGGACCGGTTGGACGCAGTCACGGACCCGAAGGTCTCGAACTGCGTACAGGCTGGCAGAAGGTAAACGCCATCCTTGCGGTCATGCATCACGGCCGAGACCGTCGGATAAGGGTCGACGACCACAAGAAGATCCAGCTTCTCCATCGCCTCCTTCATCTCCGGACCACGGGTCTGCGAGTTGGGCGCGTGGCCCCAGAAGACCATGCCGCGGACCTTGTTCGGCTGGTCCATGTTCTCAGCATCTTCCAGAACACCGTCGATCCAGCGGGAGACAGGGATGCCCTTGCCTTCCATCAGATCCTTGTCCTGGAACTGGGAGAGGATGAAGTTGTACTCGTCCTCAGCCTTGTCCGACGCGGTCTTCTCACCGGCCCAGACACGGGCCCAGTGCTTCCACGAACCCGTCTTCAGCCCGTAGTAACCCGGCAGGGTGTGGCTGAGGACGCCAAGGTCCGTCGCGCCCTGCACGTTGTCGTGGCCGCGGAAGATATTCGTTCCGCCGCCTGCGGTGCCCATGTTGCCCAGCGCGAGCTGGAGAATGCAGTACGCACGCGTGTTGTTGTTGCCGTTGGTGTGCTGCGTGCCGCCCATGCACCAGATCACCGTGCCGGGGCGGTTGTTGGCCATGGTGCGCGCAACGCGGCGCATCTGGGAGCCCGGCACGCCGGTGACGCGCTCGACCTCTTCAGGGGTCCACTTGGCGACCTCGGCCTTGATCTGATCCATGCCCCAGACGCGGGTGCGAATGAATTCGTTATCCTGCCAGTCATTCTCGAAGATGTGCCAGAGGATACCCCAGACCAGCGCGACATCGGTGCCTGGCCGAAACCGGACAAACTCGTCGGCATGCGCCGCGGTGCGCGTGAAGCGCGGGTCGCAGACGATCAGGGGCGCGTTGTTCTCTTCCTTGGCTTTCAGCACATGCAGCAGCGAGACAGGGTGCGCCTCGGCCGGGTTGCCACCGATGATGAAGATCGCCTTCGACTTGTGGATGTCGTTATACGAGTTCGTCATCGCGCCGTAGCCCCAGGTGTTCGCAACACCTGCAACCGTGGTCGAGTGACAGATCCGCGCCTGGTGATCCACGTTGTTCGTGCCCCAGTAGGCAGCGAACTTGCGGAACAGATAGGCCTGTTCGTTGTTATGCTTGGCCGAGCCCAACCAGTAGACGCTGTCCGGGCCGCTTTCGCCACGGATCTGGAGCATCTTGTCGCCGATCTCGTTGATGGCGTCTTCCCAGCTCATGCGGACATATTTGCCGTCGACAAGCTTCATCGGGTATTTCAGGCGCCGCTCGCCGTGGGCGTGTTCGCGCACCGCGGCGCCCTTGGCGCAGTGGGCGCCCAGGTTGAACGGGCTGTCCCAGCCGGGTTCCTGCCCCGTCCAGACACCGTCCTGAACTTCTGCCAGACCCGTACACCCGACCGAACAGTGGGTGCAGACGGATTTCTTGATCTCGACGGCACCATCGGCTGCTGATGC
>JBGCFK010000299.1:0-3702 GCA_045106875.1 Paracoccaceae bacterium
CGTTCAGGATAGCGAAGTTCAAGGATCGGGCGATCGAGAAACGACTGCATCGCCCCCGCATGTCTCCCTCCTGCCCGCAACCTCGTAGCCCGACACGCTCCGCGCCGGGCGCGACACCAACTATGCCCGCCGCGTTGGCGCCATCAGCGCCAATGATGCCTGCGATCGCGGTACCGTGCGGCTCGCCTATTGTGTCGATTTCCTTGCTGACGAAGTCACGCGCATCAAACAACCGGTTCGAGAGGTCAGGATGTGCCTCGTCGATACGGGAATCCACAACTCCGATTCGGATCCCCTCGCCGGTTGATTGGAGATGCGCCTTCACGGCGTTCAGCTGCCGCATTGCCAGCTGCGATGGCAGCAGAGGATCGGAATAAAGCCCTTCAAAACTGGAGCTCTCGAAGACCTCGAACTCCTGCATTTTTTGCACGGTGCGAATTGTTTTGTCTGAACGCATCCGCTTGATCAGCGCTTCGATATCCGAGTGGCCACGGATATCTACGACCAGGCAATGCACTGTTATGGCGCGCAAAGGCCATTCAGCGGCCAAGTTCACGTCGTAGCGTTTCTCGATGCCCGTCGCGACTGCCGACAAGGTTTCGTCATCGGCCATTGGGACAGTCAGGATCAGATACCCGGTCGAGGAGATCTGGTCTGCATCTGCCAGTCGCCAGGGATGCGTCTCGGCAGATGCGGCCGTGCCGAAGAGACATGCAATCAGAAGGACGAAGAAGCGCATCACGGGCATGTCATTGTCTTTCTCTTGTCGAATGCGCTTATTCAGGCGCGGCGAAGAGGATCTCTGGTGCTGACATCAGTACGTTAGATACCGCCTGGACGTCCATGCCTTCGGACGCTGTAGCCCGGTAGACACCAGTTTCGGACGGACCGCCTGCCAGCGTCAACCCCTGCTGAGCAAGTATCCCTTCAAGCACGGCGATATTGACATCACCAGCTGCCTGAAACTTTATGAAGACGCCCGCCTGGTCAGGATCGCTTGTCAGCGTGCGAAAGCCTTCGTCGTCAGGCTGTACACCCGGGCTCATGACCATGACGGCCAGCATGATCGCGGCAAAGCCTGCTGCTGCGTAGGTCAACCCACCACGCAGGCTTGGCAACCAGCTTGCCAGACCCGCAGGCTCGGCTATTGGAGCTCGCGCGTTTTCCTCAGCCGCGATCCTAGCTTTGAGTGTCTCCAGACTGCGTGCCCGAGGAGCTTCGAAGTCATCAAGCATGGACATGCGCGCCGCGACGCCCAGCTGGCTATCGATTTCTACCTCACATTCTAAGCAAGCTTCCTTGTGGCGTTCGACCAACGCGGTTTCGGCGTCCGAAAGAGATCCGTTCACATACCATGGGATCAGCTCCCAGATGGACTCGTGGGTCTCGGCAGGGTCTGTCTTTTGAAAATCAACCACACGTATTCTCCACTCCAATTGTATCACTATCGTCTAGCATGTCGCGCAACCTGCGCCGCGCCGTCATCATGCGGGTCTTCACAGTTCCCACGGGACATTCCAGGATCTCTGCGATCTCGGTGTAAATATACCCGTTGATGTATGTCAGCTCTACTACCGCCCTCAGATCGGGGGTTAGCCGCTTCAGCGCGCGGGTGAGATCGGTGCGCAGGATAACCTTGTCCGCACCATCCGCATCGGTCCCGACCATACCCTCATCGAGTTCGACATCGCCCTTGCGTTTGGCAGCTTTCTGCCGTGCTTTCATAGCCATGCGATAGGCGATGCCGAACATCCATGTGGAGGGTTTCGAGCGTCCCTCAAATCTGTCAGCCGTCCGCCACACTGTCATCAGCGTATCGTTGGCGACCTCCTCTGCCGCCTCCTGACTTTCGGCGATACGTATTGCGAAGCGCATCAGCTTCGTAAAATAGCGTTGGTGAATCTCTTCGAACGCTTTCATATCTCCGTCACCAATCGCCTTCAGCAGAAAGTCGTCTGTCTGCTGCGCCATATCGACTTGCGCTTTGCGCCCTGTACTGAATATGCCCATGAAGTTGCCCATTTCCCATTTGCCCAGTAAGTGCGCCCTCTGCGGAGAAAGGTTCACTTGGTTCGAAAAAAATTCGACGGGTCACGTCGCCCGGGAGTGACCAGCCATTGGGTGCAACTCACCCGAGCGCACGGATGTGGAACAGTCGGACATTCTTCTACTTGGCGCGCGGGTGTGCTTTGTCCATGGGTTGGTGGGGTCTTGGAAGCTGCGGTAAGAAGAGCGAGATCAATAGCTCAGGTATCGGGTGCTCAAATGCAGTGCGCCGCCGAAGTGCAGACCTCGGCGGCGCAATATGGTTCTCCAACAGCGCGAACGAGAACGCGCAGGACAGACGCTAGGCAGCGGCGGGAGCGCCCATTGGCGTCTGACCCTGCCCGATCGTCCCATCGTCATAGGCGGTCCAATCGGAAATATCCGGGTAGAAACTCTCCCGCCAGCGGTCAACGCGCTTGTTCATCACCCAGAACCAGATCGGCGGGTTCAGGGCCATTGCGATCATCGTGGCATAGCCGAATGGTAACTGAGGCGCTTCTTTCCACGGATAGTGCTGCAGCAACGGGAAACGCCGATCTGGACGGAAGTGGTGGTCCGAGTGGCGTTGCAAGTTGATCAGGAACCAGTTCGACACAGCATGCGAGGCGTTCCATGAATGCTGTGGCTTGACCCGCTCGAACTTACCGCTTTCCTCGAACCGGCGGGTCAGACCGTAGTGTTCGACATAGTTCACGGCCTCCAGTTGGTAGACTGCCATGAAACACTGCAAGCCGAACAGGGCGAGGCCCCACCAACCGCCAAGGATCGTGGCATAGGCCATGAACAATCCTGCACCGATGGCATAGCGCCAGAACGGATTGGTGTGGTGCCAAACGGGCAAATCACGCTTGGCCATGCGCCCGGCATCGATCTTCCAAGCGGAAACGAAAGTTCCAACAACTGCCCGGACGAAGAAGGTGTAGAAGTTTTCGCCCTTGCGGGCAGACACTGGGTCTTTCGGCGTCCCCACGGTGATATGGTGGCCGTAGACGTGCTCGGTTGCAAAATGACCGTATGCCACAGAGGTAAGCAGCAGCTCGCCGCCCCATCGTTCCCATTTATTGCGCTGATGGACCAGCTCGTGGGCAAAGGTGATACCGATACCCCCCGTGGCGACACCAAGCGCCAGGGCAACGCCTATGCTTTCGCCGGTGCCCAGGTGCCCGGGCAGCGTGGCGAGCCACAGAACCGAAAGGATCAAGGCGATTTGCAGCGGGATCCAGGTCCAGGTGACCATCTTGTGCCAAAACAGCATGCTGTCTTGAGTGGCAGGGTCCATGTTGTCGGTTTTTAATCCGCTGATCACATCCATCATCGAAATCATCACCCAGCCCCACACAAATGGCAGTGCTATCCACCAACCGCCAAACCATGCAGCGGCAAACACCAGCGGGAGCGTGATGTACGATATGAAAAAAGGCAGCGCCTTGAGTAGCATTTGGAATCCCCCTTCAGGGTGTGCAGGGATATTAGAACACACCACTATCCCGGCAATAGGTTTTAGCTCGGGATTGGGAACGAAGCGTTAATTAGTTCTCGATAGTTTAAGAAGCGTTAACCGCAATTATTCATGAGCCGGAGCTCGCAATAGCGGAGCTCTGTGCCGCGTGACGTGCAAGCACGGTTGATCGCGTCGCAGGCACTCGAGCGATGGCG
>JBGCFK010000003.1:0-5853 GCA_045106875.1 Paracoccaceae bacterium
CCAAGCGTTGTGCGACCGGCTGGGCAAGCCGCTGATCGTGCGCTCGGCCTACCGCAGTCCCGAACACAACCGCTCCGTCGGCGGGGCAACCCGGTCGAAGCACATGGACGGTGCGGCCTTCGACATCGCCATGACGAACCACGACCCAGTGGCGTTCGAGACGGCGGCACGTGTGGTTGGTTTCCTCGGGTTTGGATTTTATCCGCGCTCGGGGTTCATGCATGTCGATCTTGGCCCCACGCGCCAATGGGGCGAGCGCTTCCCAGTCCGCGCGACTGCATTCGCCGAAGAAACTCCACCAGCGCGCGAAGTGCTGGCCGCCAGCCGCACCATGAAGGGCGGTGGCGCGGCTGGCGTGGCAACGTTGAGCGCAGCCGGGGTCGAGGTGGCGCAAGGCGTCCTAGCAGAGACCCAGACCGCCATCCTGCCGCTCGTGCCATATCTCGACACGCTGCGCGGGGTGTTCATCGCCTTGGCGCTCGGTGGGATCGCAGTCACGATCTACGCGCGGCTCGACGACTGGAAACGGGGGAGGCGATGATCGGCGAGCTCCTCACTGGGATCGCCACCAGCCCATGGATGCGGGCGGTGCTGCGACACGGTGCAATTGTGCTCGCCATCGTTCTGTTCCTACTGTCGATCCGCCGCTCCGGCGAGCGCGTCGGGCGGATCGCTGAACGTCTCGAAACCACGGAGAAGGCCAATGAAATCCAACGCCGGATGCTGGAGGCGGCCGCTCGCCGCCCTCGCGATCGCGACGAGCTGGTTGACCGGCTGCGCGACGGCGGGTTTTGAAGCGAACGGTTTGGCGGCATGTCCGCCGGTCGTGGATTATAGTCGGGAGTTTCAGGCGCGGGCGGCCGAGGAATTGGTGCTGCTGCCGGACAGATCGGCCATCTCTGAGATGCTGACCCGTCCAACTCATTCTCTGTTTGGCCATGCAGGCGTGTCCTTCGAGCCGCGCCATCCAAAGCTCGCCGAGCTGATGCGCCGCGCCGAAGAGGATGTCCTGGCCTACAAGACGTTCCCGAGGGATCACTGGCCCAAGATCCATTCCACCAACCCGCTCGAGCGCCTCAACAAGGAGATTAAGCGCAGGACCAACGTCATCGGCATCTTCCCGAACGAGGCCGCCATCACGCGCCTCGTCGGCGCGCTCATGCTGGAACAGAGCGACGAGTGGGCCGTTACACGCCGCTGCATGACACTGGAAACTGTCGCCGCTGTCTGCGAGGATAATGACATGGACCCGGCGTTGATAGCCGCCCTGTAACTCGGATGCCGACCACAGTCGGAGGATAGAATTACACCATCTCCTGGGACACTGCCCGCCAAGCAGATCTTCAGGCCGCTCGCAGCCCTCCAGCAGTTCGTCCAACAGTTCTTTGGATATGGTCATCGTCCTTGCTCCTCTCAGGAAGCATGGAACAGGCTTACCGAAGACCCAGACCGCGTCACGTCCATCGGATGGCGAAACTGGGCCAATGAGTTCTGATCAATGATCTTTGGTATAACAGCGCTTTTGCGCTGGTGAATCTACGAAACCTGTCAATCCCGTTGGCAGACCGGGAGGTAAGAGCGGAGAGCCGGGCATGTCACCCCCAATCCCAAATCTCGCGCGCGGTCACAAATCTCCATAGGCCAAGCGGCCCAGGCAGCGCTCAAATATCATGCGATTTCGTGCATTGCAGCTTCTCGGACGCAAGGCAGCCGACGTGCTCTAACCGCAATCACAGCGAGAGGCGTCCGAGAAAGCTACACATTTCCGGACGTATTCACAACACCTAGTCCTCCAGTCTACGAAACAGAGTGGAGGACTGGCACGTCTGATGTGCTCAAAGCTTCTGAAATATTGATTGACTCTGAGTCTTCAGCTACGGTTCGATCGGCTTTAGGCGTTTGGAGGGAAATTTTTTGCCCAGCCCAGTCCATGCTAGCAGGTTTCGGCATCCGCTCGGGAACGGCCTGATCACGCCACTTTAATGATAGTGATGGTTTCTATGAGGCGTTCGGGTTCAATGAACCGAACCCGGATATCGGAGGCTCCTTTCATCTAGGTGCTGATTGGAATGGCGAAGGCGGCGGCAACACTGATCTGGGTGAGCCCGTCTACGCCATCGGCAATGCTACCGTCGTGTCGGTTGTGTCGGATCAAGGCGCGTCAACGACCGGTTTCGGAAACTACGTCGTGTTGCGACACGACTTCGCCGAGCCCGTGCTGATCAACGGGCATACCGTCACACATGTCCACTCGCTGTACGCGCATCTCGATAGCGTTCAGTCGCTTTCTGTGGGGCAGCAGATCGGGATAGGGCAGCAGATCGGAACGCTTGGCTCCTCAGGATATTCCGATGTCGCGCATCTGCACCTCGAGATTACGCTTGGCGACACACTGCCGACGGTGGACGATGGATACAATCCTGCGGGAGCTCCATCGAACTGGGTTGATCCGGTTGCGTTTGTTTCCTCGTGGCCCAGAGATCCGGCGATAGGGGAAATCATCACCATTCATTCGACCGCCGATCTTCCGGCTGGAATCGACGCAACAGAAATCGTGGATTTCGACCTTAGTCAGCTCTTTGGTTATTGGGACGCTGGAGGAAGCTCGGGAGTTCACATCGGAGCCGGAGAGGTCCTAACCTCCGCTCATGGCTTCTTTGAACCTGATGGCTCAAATCCTGATGGTACCCTCAGCTCGTTCGCCATTGACGCCACCTTTGGTCGTAACATCGTTGACGCCATCCCAACTACTGTAAGCCTCCAATCTGATGATCCCGAGGTTAAGAATATTGGAGGCTACTTCAATGAGCCGGTAGGTGGAGGCGGGCAGGATTTCGCACTGATTTCCACTGGTGCAATTGTTCCTGGCGCACCCAGTCAGTTTATTGTTTTTGAGAACGATAATGATGCCTCTGGGAACGTCTTCTCGATTGGATACCCTGCACCCCCGGACGGCGTCATTCGTTCGCCAACTACCGATGGGGATACGCCCATACTAACGACCGGGTTCCTGCAGCCGGAGAAGCTCAGCATCTCGACCAAATACAGTGAGACAATGTACGTGGCGGACGTCTGGGAGGTCCCGGGGCTTGGAGGGGCCAAAGGGCAGAGCGGGTCTGGGTTTTGGCTCGACTCCGATCCTGACGGAGACGGTTCGCAAGACCGTTTTCTGGCCGGTATCCTCGTCGATGGATCGGGTAGCAATGGATCGGGTTGGTCAGAAACCACCTATTTCGCTCCACTTTCTGGTATTTATTGGGCTCTCGCAGCAGAACTTCGAGCGCATCACAATGCTGATGAGTTCCCGACGCATACTCTCGTTTCCAAACAGACGGGGAACGGAAATCTTGCGGGTACCTTCTTAAATGAACGGATCTTCGGGGGCGCTTTTGACGACTCCCTGCATGGATGGGAAGGCAGAGATTTTCTTGCCGGGAGTGCCGGAAGAGATCAACTAGCAGGCGGCTCGGAAAGTGACGTCTTCTATTTCCAAAATGATGACTATCCGCCCTTTACAAGTGTGAACCCGGATCTCATCACCGATTTCAACCAAGGCAATTCGGGTGTGTTCTCTGCATCTGAGGGTGACCTGATCGATCTCTCCGGTTTCCAGTTCGCGACTAGCACCGGTTTTGGCACGACGTCCACGGTACAACTTCGGTCGATTGAGGCAAGCGGAGGTCTGCCTGCGGGAGCCATCCTCGAAGTGAATGCTGGCGACGGTATCTGGCGGGCGATAGCACGACTGGACAACGTGACCTCGGGCCAATCCGTCCTGATCGCTCTCACGGATGCTCAGTCCGCCGCGCGAATAGGGGCCGAGTTCGTTGTCGATGAAGTTGGCGATGGGACGACGTGGTCGATTTCGCCGGGATCACAGAACGTGGCCGAAGACGATGTCACGATCACCTTTGCGATTGACCGCACTGGTGGCAACTTCGAAGCTGAGACAGTCTACGTAAGCACAGTCCAGATCCACGGAAGCTACAATGATGGTGACTACGTTGGCCGTGCGAACGTCGCCGTGCCTTTCGCTGCCGGAGCCACGACTGAAACGTTCACCGTCCAGATCAATGCGGACGCGTTCACTGAGGCTGAAGAGACATTTGGTCTGATTGTCCAAGCGGACCTGAACGATCCGATTTCGACCTCACTCGCATCGTCGACATTCACAATAGAGGACGGATCGGCCCCGAGCGTATCAGGCGACACCTACATCGGCGACGGTCTCGCCAACACGTGGTCGGGGACATCGAGTGCCGATCTGGCGTTCGGAGACGGCGGCGGCGACACGTTGGATGGTCGCGGTGGTAACGACATCATCTTCGGTGGTGCCGGAAGCGACTCCATTGAAGGCGGCGCGGGTTCGGACATCATCGTTCTTGGCGAAGGCGTCGACTATGCCGATGCAGGCGCGGGGAACGACTACATCGACGCGCGGCAAAGCTCTGCGCAAAACGAGACCATCATTGCGGGCGCAGGTGATGACACTATCATCGCCTCCGGGATCAGCAGTAGTTCAGACAGGATCCTGACCGTGGAGGGGGGTAGCGGTGAGGACACGCTAATCGTCGAAGCCACTCCGAATGGAAGCTTTAGACAAGGCATTGTGACCCATCAGTTTGGTGCGGATGGCGAATTACTAACCCACTCGTCGGCATTCGAGGCCATCGAAGCTGCGATTGCGACCGGTGGCCCACACTATGTCTCGACTTCACAATTTTCTTCCGGCGGAGGTCGAGCCGGAGCCTGGATCCTTGCTGATGATATCGAACGGTTCGAGTACCGTGGCAGGGGCAACGGCGATCTGTTCTTGGATTGGGACGGCACGTCGAACACCTTCCTCGGCGGTGGTGGCACTGACGCGCTCTACGCCGACTGGTCGGATGCGACGACGGACATCGTCTGGAATCTGACGGTCGACAACGACACCCGCAAGACATTGTCGAACGGGGTGGATGTACAGAGCATCGAGCGGGTCCTGCTGGAGACCGGCTCGGGCGATGACAACCTGGTACTGGGTAACCAGAACGATCACGTCGAGACAGGCGCGGGTTCGGACATCATCGTTCTTGGCGAAGGCGTCGACTATGCCGATGCAGGCGCGGGGAACGACTACGTTCGCGGCGGCTCTCGCGATGATACCTATTTCGTGGCGGCGGGTGACGGGCTTGACGTCATTGAGGACAATGTTGGGGCGGGAATTGATCGGATCTTGCTCGGGCCAGGCATCTCGATTGACGATCTTCACTTCGAGAAGTCGAATGGTGGTGTCACGCTGGTCATTCAATTTGGGACTAACGAGATCCATCTCGGCAATCACTTCAACCCCGTGACAGGTGCGCAGCAGAATTCTGTCGAGAAGATCGAGGCTCAAGACGGTGAAATACTACTCAGTTCAATCGAGTGGTCACAACTTACCATGAGCCCTAAAGTATTGGGCACGCCGGAAGATGATTACCTATCGGGTAATGAGAGCGCCAACGAGACGTTCTCAGCAAGCGCAGGCAACGATCTCGTCGACCTCGGCCTTGGCGACGACACAGGCGACGGCGGGGCCGGGATCGACACGCTGAGTTTCGCCTCGCTGGATGCGCCCGGCTTCGTCTTCGGCGACATCGAGGTCGGGGTGATCGTCGATCTCTCGGCGCAAGGCACACCGCAGCAGACCGGCCAGGGTAACGATATCTTCACAAATTTCGAGAACCTTGGGGGCAGCGGGTTTGCCGACTTCCTCACCGGTGACGGGGCGGCGAACGCGATCAATGGCGGCGCGGGCGGCGATGTGCTGGTCGGCGGCGATGGCGATGACACGCTGGAAGGCGGCGAAGGCTTCGATGCGGTCGAAGGCGG
>JBGCFK010000030.1:0-3071 GCA_045106875.1 Paracoccaceae bacterium
TCATCACTCCGCCATTGGAGGTAATCCGCCCGCCATCAAAGGCAGCGCTGACTTTCTTACCAGAAAGGGCTGGAAGCGAGGGAAAAAGCGGGGCAGGATCGGTCATGGCAGCGGGGCAGGTATCGTCAGGCAGGAAGAATGGCTTAAGCACCTAATTCTTTACGCTGTTTCAAAGACTTATGCTACCGTTGCCAACCTGAAATCAGCCTCCCGGTGAATAATCCGGGTTAAAGAGTGCCTGGATCGGCGTGTTGTAGCCGAGGCATTTCCGCGGCGTCAGGTTGTAGGTCATGACGATCTCCTGAATGTCCTCGTCGGATATGTCATCGAGATTTGTCTGTCGCGGGAGCCAGCGTCTGATACCAGCGCTCGCAACGAGTGACTCATTTTGAGGATTCCCAAGAGGGCAGATCTCTGGATCAATGTGTCGAACCGAGAATGGAGGTTTGGCATGGGGGCAGTAGTTCGACTGCGTGATGATTTTGATGGTGCTTCGTTGCGGGCTTTGGCGAAGCGGAGCCGGAATGGGCCGCAGGCTCGACGATTGCTCGCCCTGGCGGAAATTTATGACGGGGCTCGTCGCACTGATGCCGCCCGCCTTGCAGGCGTTGGCCTGCAGATCATCCGGGACTGGGTGATCCGGTTCAACGCTGAAGGTCCTGATGGATTGATCGACCGGAAAGGCTCCGGCCCGCCAACCCGGTTGAATGATGCTCAGAGGGCAGCCCTCAGGCAGGTGGTCGAGGATGGGCCGAAACCGTATCTGGACGGTGTCGTCCGCTGGCGTCTGGTCGATCTGGCCGAGTGGGTCTGGGACAAATTTGGCATCAGCGTCAGCCGACAGACCCTGGGACGCGAACTTCGCGGCATGGGATTCCGAAAGCTCTCGGCCCGCCCTCAGCATTACGCTCAGGACCCGGATGCGATGGAGGCGTTCAAAAAAACTTCCCCGACACGGTCCGCGATATCCGCATCCGGAACGGCTGGCCGCCGGTAGAAATTTGGTTCCAGGAGTTCGCCATGGAAGCCGCCATCGGTCCGAGGCCCATGACGGACGCACGCATCGGCCAGAAGAACAAGATCACAAGGAGATGGGCCAGGCGGGGCACACGGCCTCGCGCTCCGCATGACCAACGCACGAAATGGGCTTACATCTTTGGAGCGATCTGCCCGGCGACAGGCAAGGGTGCGGGCTTGGTCATGCCGTGGGCCGACACCCATGCGATGAGCGAACACCTGAAGCTGATCAGCGCTGAGGTCGCACCCGGCGCGCACGCCATTCTAATTGTCGATCAGGCGGGCTGGCACACTTCGCCGAAGCTGGAGGTGCCGGACAACATCACACTGCTGCCTTTGCCTCCGCGGTCACCAGAGTTGAACCCGGTCGAGAACATATGGCAATTCATCCGCCCATCTCAGCGTTGTGCTGCGCAAACGCCTGCCGGGCAACGGAAAACTGGCTCTCAAACCGTGTGTTCAAATCTTACGATGACATCGTCGCCTTCTGCTGCGAGGCATGGAACAAACTCATCGATGACCCCGAGCGCATAACGTCCATCGGATGGCGGAATTGGGCACATGAGTTCTGAATTGTGAGCGTCGGCTCTCATACCCACCTTCATGAGGTCTGACTCATTTTGAGGATTCCCAAGTGCCTCATGTTCTGAATCAATGTCTTCCGGTGACAGGAGGCATTCATGGGCAGAGCGATTCAACTTCGGCAGGACTACGACGGCGGGATGCTCCGGCGTCTGGCGCGAGACAGCGCCGACAGCGATCAGACCAGGCGACTTCTGGCGCTTGCGGTGATCTACGACGGCGGACGTCGCTCTGATGCGGCGAAACTGGGCGGTGTGACATTGCAGATCGTTCGCGAATCGCTGCCCGGCAGCGCATCCCGGCATGCGCGAGAGGGGGGTACTGCGCTTCAATGCGGACGGCCCGGAAGGCCTGAAGAACCGCTGGTCACCCGGGCCAGAGTCCAAGTTGGGGGCCGAGCATCGCAAGGCGCTGGTTGAATGGATCGAACGCGGACCGATCCCGGCCATCCACGGTGTCGTCCGTTGGCGCTGCCGCGACCTTGTCCAGGAACTCTACGAAGAGTTTGGTGTCTCGGTCGATGAAAGCACCGTCGGACGGGCATTGCGAGACATGGGATACCGGAAGATCTCGGCTCGGCCCCGTCATCATGCCCAGAACGAGTATGTAGTGGACGATTTTAAAAAAGCTTCCCAGCGGAGTTGGCAAAGATCCAGGCGAGGCTTGGCTCGGGCGTAGAGATCGAACTTTGGTGGCAGGGTTCGCCATGGATGGCCGCCATCGGTCCGAGGCCCATGGCGGACGCGCGCGTGGGTCAGAAGAACAAGATTACCCGCCCCCTCTCGGCGTTGTGCTTCGCAAACGCCTGCCGGGCAACGGGTGGGCCAAGCGCGGCACCCGACCGTCAGCACCCGAAGATCAGCGCACCAAATGGGCCGCTCGCCATTGTCTCTCGGACCAATGGCGCGACAAGGCTCGCCTTCGGAGCCATCTGCCCGGCAAAAGGCAAAGGCGCAGGGCTGGTGATGCCCTATGCTGACACCCATGCCATGAACCTGCATCTGGCCGAGATCAGTACACAGGTTGATCCTGGCGCCCACGCCGTGATCCTGGTGGATCAGGCAGGTTGGCACACGACGCCGAAACTGGAGATCCCCGACAACATCACTCTGATGGAACTGCCGCCATGCGCCCCGGAACTGAACCCAGTGGAAAACATCTGGCAGTTCATCCGCGCCTCTCAGCGTTGTGCTGCGCAAACGCCTGTTGGGCAAGGGAAAACTGGCTCTCAAATCGCGTCTTTGGCGGTTACGATGACATCCTCGCGCTGTGCTGCGAAGCATGGAACAAGCTCATCGAAAGGGTAAGCACCCGATTGGGACCGCCTGCCAAGTTCCTCGACCAGATCTTATGCTCCGTCGTTATTGACGTCGTTAACGACATGGTATCGGTGAGGGTCGAACATGCATCACGAGATAATCGTTGGTGTTGAGCGTCGGCGACGCTGGTCGGACGATCAGAAGCTGTCGATT
>JBGCFK010000300.1:0-5175 GCA_045106875.1 Paracoccaceae bacterium
CCAATCTTGGCCAATTGTTCCGTCAGATGCGGTGAGAACCGTCAGCGCGGCGAGTTCAGCGCGATGCGCACGTCCCAGAAGGTAGGCCTCGCGAAAGCGCGCGACAGAAGGCACAAAGATCGCGATCTCCGTGAGCATCACCACGGTCATGGTGACGATCAGCAGCCGTCCCGACAAACTCCTTAAGAGACCCATTTTGCAAACCGTCCAACTGTTTAGGCCGGAAAGCTAAGCGGGATTACCCCAATCGTGCAAGCAGGCGCACGATCAACTTTACACGGTCGCTTTCGAACAGCCTTGGCGTGTAGTAAGCGCCGGCAGTGCGTTTCGAGACCTCTCCCAGCGTTGGGTATGCCGCCACGTGGCCTGCCATGTCACCGATCTTCATGCCCTTCGACAGAGACAAGGCCCAAGGTTGGATTAACTCGCCCGCGCTTGAACCAACGATTGAGCAGCCGAGGATCTTACCACGTCGCCCGATCACAGCCTTTGCGAAACCCCTGGTTTTCAACTCCGCGCGCGCGCGATCGTTGTCCGCATAGTCGAAACGGGCTGTCTCGACACTATCACCATGTTCCTTGCGCGCGTCGGCCTCGGTCATGCCAACATGGGCAACCTCCGGGTCGGTATAGGTGACCCATGGGATGATGTCCTCGCGGTTGGTCACGGGTCGGCGGAACAGCGCGTTTCGGATTACAAGACCCGCCTGATAGCCTGCTACGTGGGTAAACTGCAGGCCACCAGCCACGTCTCCGATGGCATAGATCTTTGAGTTCGACACCGAGCGCAGGCCTTTGGACACGGCGACACCACGCCTATCATTCTGGATCCCCGCATTGTCCAGATCCAGTTTTTCAATATTCGCCTTACGCCCGGTTGCCACCAGCAAGTGAGAGCCCGTGAGCACCTCACCACCTTCCAGCGTGACGCTCACTGCACCATCGGTCCCGGACACTTCGATTGCCTTGGTGTTTTCGCGGATGTCGATGCCCTCGTCGCGCAAGGCCTCCAGCGCAATCTCTGCGATCTCGGGGTCATCCTTTCCCATGGCCTTGAAGGCCTCCAGCAACGTTACCCGTGACCCAAGCCGCCGGTGCGCCTGTGCCATTTCCATCCCGATGGGGCCGCCACCTATGACGATCAGATGCTTGGGCAGGGTGCGCAGGTCCCAAAGGCTTTCGTTGGTCAGATAATGTGCGCTGTCCAATCCGGGAATTGGCGGCACGAAGGGCGAAGACCCGGTTGCGATGACGAAACGGCGTGCCTGAATGCGATGCCCCCCTGCCTCGACTTCGCGCGGGCCTGTGAACCGGCCCCAATCCTGTATCACGTGAACGCCAAGGCCCTCGAACCGCTCGACAGAGTCGTGCGGCTCGATCCCGGCAATGACTTCGCGGACATGTTCCATGGCGCGCGCATAGTCGATCTCGGGCTCGGATGCTGCCACGCCGAAAGGCGACGAGGACCTGTGCGCCTGAGCAGCCTTGCCCGCAGCGATCAACGCCTTGGAGGGCACGCATCCATAGTTGAGACAATCGCCTCCCATCTTGTGGCCCTCGATCAGAACCACGCTTGCGCCCATCTGGACGGCGCCTGCGGCGACCGATAGTCCACCAGAACCAGCGCCAATGACACAGAGGTCGGGAGTCAGCGTTTCAGCCATCGGATCTGTTCCGGAACACGCCCAGTTTCTTAAGTATCAGCGGCAAGGCGGCGAGCGCGGCCAATCCCAGCAGTGGCCCCAGCACATGCGGCTGGAAGATCACGCCGAGGTCTGGTGCCTCGCCGCGGGCAAGTTGTTCTCCGAGGCCCGCTCCAATGGAGATGTACACGACCGTACCAGGGATGATCCCAGCAAATGTTGTCCAGACATAGGTCCAAAGCCGGGCGCCGAAGAAAGCCGGTGCGAGATTGGCCACAAAGAACGGCACGGCCGGAACGAGGCGCATGATGAGAAGATAGCTGACCTCGCCTTTGCGAAAGCCCTGTTCCATTGGTTCTATCCAACGACCCGCCCGCTGTCTCAGCGCATCGCCCAAGGCAGTGCGGGCCGCCAGAAAAATCAGGACTGCGCCGAAAGTCGCTGCGGGAATGACCAGTGCGGCCCCCAACCAGGTTCCAAACAAGAAACCACCGATCAGTGTAAGCCATGTTGCACCTGGGACCGAGAATGCTACCGCGAATATGTAGAGCATCACAAACACTGCAACGGTTGCCAGCCAATGGTTGTCGCGCCATGCGATCAACGTGTCGTAATGTTCAGCCAAAGCTTCAAAGGTCAGGAAATCCCGTCCAAACGAGATAGCTGCTATTGCGCCAAGCGCGATAACTGCCAGAGGTAGATACCGCTTCCAGTTTGCGTCGGATCTGGGCGCATTGGTGCTCACCCCGGTTGCTCGACCAGGTTGCATGTTACTCTCCATGGGAATCGATACTGCTCTTGCATGTCTCCATATTGTGTATGCTGATGGCATTGACCACAGGCCTCACGCCGGGTTGATCCGCTGCGAGCCAAATGAAACAATTGGAGTACGCTGCAAACCACGCTGAAGCGTTGACTTATGCGTGCCTTGGCTGTACCTGCCCGTCTTCGAATGGATTACGCGGGGTCGTGTTTGCGCTCCGCAGATATGTAAGGGTCCGCTGAGGGCCGGGAGAGTCGCGATGAAACGCACATTTCAGCCGTCGAACCGGGTGCGCAAAGCCCGTCATGGGTTCCGCGCTCGCATGGCGACCCGCAATGGTCGCAAGATCCTTAATTCGCGCCGCGTAAAGGGCCGCAAGAGCCTCTCTGCGTGACGTTCCGGTGCCCAAGGCACCGCCAACCCTGAAAAATCGCCGGGACTTTCTGGCCTGTGCACGGGCGCACCGTTGGGTTGCGCCCGGACTGATTCTGCAAGGACGCGCGCGACGGTCGGGAGAGGCCGAGGGACTGCGCGTCGGTTATACTTGTTCTAAAAAAGTTGGAAATGCGGTTGCTCGAAATCGGGCAAAAAGACGCTTGCGTGCCGCGGCGGCCGAAGTGTTGTCCGAGAAAGGGCGAACTGATTGGGACTATGTGCTGATTGGCAAGTCGGGCAAGACTGCTGTTCGCCCATTTCCGAGTCTTTTAGACGACCTGAAGTTAGCACTCGATAAGATCCATCGCCCAAGAAAGTCTTCTATATGACTCCCCTGGCCTGGTTGCTCGCGCTGCCCGTTCGTGCGTACCGCTTGTTCGGCAGCCCCTGGGTCGGTCGAAACTGCAGATTCCAACCTACTTGTTCAGAATATGCTCTTGAGGCGTTGACAAGACACGGTGCCTGGCGTGGGAGCTGGCTGACGTTGCGACGCATAGCGCGCTGCAGACCCGGCGGCGGGGATGGGTATGACCCGGTGCCAGATAACATAAGTCGGGCGCATCAATAACATCCGCTAAAACACATCACAGCAAGCTAAACGCCTAGAAAATTTCTAGACAATATTTTGAACAATTTGATTCAATCATCTCAGTCTATGTTCGCCGGCCTGCCTCATTCATTTCGGCTGGTGGAAATCTGTTGCGACGGTTTGGCTTTGAGAGACTAATCTGCCTAACCTGACATGAACGGGTCGTGTGAACCTGCGGGGGAGCAATGAAACATCGCAGATTTGGGCGGACGGGATTGTCTGTCCCCGCAATAACATTTGGCGGTGGCTGGGTTGGCGGCGTGCTGATCCATGGCGGACAGGAGACTGCCAATGCCGCGCTCGACATGGCCATGGACGCGGGCATGGATTGGATCGATGGTGCCGCCGACTACGGAGGGGGTGCTTCTGAAATTGCCATTGGGCGTTGGCTCGCGACGTGCAAAGCAGACAATCGCCCAAATGTAACCAGCAAGTTCCGACTGGATACTGGGGCTGGTGACTATCGTGGGCAGATGTTCCGGATCATGGAGCAGAGCTTCGAGCGCCTGGGCGTAGAACGCTTGCCATTGATCATGCTGCACAACCCGGTGATTGATGGTGAGACGGGCGACCGCAAACTTTCCGTTCGGGACGCACTCGTCGTGCGCGATGAGATGGAAGCGTTGAAAGAACAGGGTCTTTGCGACTGGTTGGGCATGACCGGCCTTGGCGATGGTGCTGCGTTGACCGAAGTCATCGAGACAGGCCGGTTCGACGTCGCGCAGGTCTACTACAACATGCTGAACCCAACCGCAGGTCTGCGACGGGAACGCTGGAATTCTACCAACTTCAATGCACTGCTCGAAATCTGTGATCGCCACGATATGGGTGTTATGGGGATTCGGATCTTTGCAGGCGGCCATCTGGCCAGTGCAGAACGCCATGGGCGCGAGATCCCGGTAAACACAAATACCGAGAACGCAGCCGAAGAGGCCCGTGCTCGGATGATCTGGCAGCATCACACTCCAGAAGACGGCACCCCCGCCCAAACAGCATTGCGGTTCGGGCTGGCCGAATCGCGGATCTCGACAGTGGTTGTCGGGCTTGCGGAGTTGGATCATCTGCGTCTCGCCATCGAGGCTGTCGACATGGGGCCGCTGCCTGCAGTTCGGCTCTCTGCTTATGCAAGTGCATGGGATTCAACGGAGTTTTCAAAATAAAATTCGATTTGAAAATAAATATAAGTTTTATTTTGACATTATAATCAATCATGAATATACAAAACAGCAAGCCGGGCGCGAATACATGCCCCCACCCCAATCCGCGCTCGGCCCACAACTAGCCAGCCCCGTGCCATCCCTATGGCGCGGGGTTGTGCGTTTCTGGTCCTGCGTCTAACAAACAGACATGCTGGATGCTTCCGATGATCAGATGCTTGAACGGCTTTACGCGCGTGCACCCGACGCGCTGGAGTTTCGAAAACTGCGCAAGCGAATCATCCGAGAAACGCGGGACGCCATCCAGACTTACGGCATGGCCAGGACCGGGGACCGATGGCTTGTTTGCTTGTCAGGCGGCAAGGACAGTTACACTTTGCTCGCCGCATTGATCGAGCTGCGTTGGCGGGGCCTGCTGCCCGTGGACCTGCTGGCGTGCAATCTGGATCAGGGGCAACCAGGATTTCCGCAGACTGTCCTGCACCCGTTTCTTGGCGAACTTGGCTTCTCGAACCGGAACGAGTACCGCGATACCTACTCCGTAGTCGTGGACAAGGTGCCGTCAACCGCCACATATTGTGCGCTGTGT
>JBGCFK010000301.1:0-5900 GCA_045106875.1 Paracoccaceae bacterium
GACAGCCTCAAAACGACGGTTCAGCGCGGGATCCTTTTCGATGTGCTTCTTGTATTCGGCCCAAGTGGTTGCCGCAACGGTACGCAGCTCGCCTCGCGCCAATGCCGGTTTCAGAAGGTTGGCAGCATCTCCTGTCCCCGCTGCGCCGCCCGCACCGATCAGAGTATGCGCCTCGTCTATAAACAGGATAATGGGGGTCTCGGAAGATTGCACTTCGGCGATGACGCGTCGCAGGCGTTCTTCGACCTCCCCTTTCATCGACGCACCCGCCTGGAGCAGGCCGATATCCAGCGACCAAAGCTGCACGTCCTTAAGCATGGGTGGAACGTCACCCTGCGCCAAACGAAGCGCAAACCCCTCGACCACGGCTGTCTTGCCGACACCCGCCTCACCCACAAGGATCGGGTTATTCTGTCGACGGCGCATGCGGATATCGACCATCTGCCGGATCTCGTCATCGCGGCCCACGATGGGGTCGATCTTGCCATCTTTGGCCCGTGCCGTCAGATCGGTGGCATAGGTGGCCAAGGCATCACCATCAGACGGCGCGGACATGGCACCAGAGGATTCGCCCGGTGCCCCTGCGCCCGACGCAGCACCGGCCCGGTCTTCGATAGACCCTTCCGTTATCTCGGCAAAGCGAGTGCCAAGTTCATCCGCATCAATCTTGTCGAAGAGCGCGCTCATCCCCATCAAAAGCATCGAAAGCTCGCGGGATTTCAGTCCAGCGTAGAGAAGGTGTCCAGAGCGCAGCACAGGGCTGCCAAACCTTTGCGATGCCTCGTTCCAGGCCCCACTGAGAATAGAGTCGATGTGTTCGGAGATCGCCGAGATTGACGTCGCCCCCCGGTCCAATCGATCCACCGCACGCGTCAGGTCAGCCCCAAGCGCACCTGCATCAATGCCAAAGAACTGTTCGATCCGCTGGATGTCCGCACCATCTGTCAACGCCATCTGTTCAATCCAATGAACCAGCTCGACATAGGCATTGCCGCGCAACTTTGCGGATTTCATCGCATTCTCGAATGCCAGTCGCGCCGGTTTCGAAAGCTTGTCGAGCACATCCTGCAATTGCGCCATCGTCGTGATCCCTGACTGTATTTGTTCTTAACTGTGACCGCCGAAGGTTGCGCTTCGGCCCTGAGATATAGGTGTAAAGAAACCCGCAATTGGTTCACGCGCACCCGGAATGAAAAGTTGAGGCGGTGAAATACAGCCCGGCATCCAGTACAGCCCACCATCGCCCTTGCTCCGAAGATCACTATCGGGCGAAATTGCGCCATGCGCGGCACGACCGTGGCCGACCCAGGCTTTCAACTTCACGTTCAGCACGGCTTTGACAATGTAACCGCAATCAGACCATTCCGCCGGGATAGCAAGGTAGTTTTGGGCAACCCGTTGCAGAGGTTGTCCGGTTGTACGGGCAATTGACGCAAGGTGCTGGAAGCCGCTATCGGCGAGCCACCAGTTACCAACCCAGGCCGAGCGTCCATAGCGGTTGGCGGCATGGGTGGAGTAAAATCGAAAATACACCGCACGGTCTGGCAAAATTTCTTCACGCGGCGCCTGAATGCCACCATTTTGCACCGCACAGCCGTCCAGATCCTCTTTGGGTGCGAAATAGTAACCATCGGGACTGTTCTTAAGCTCGGGTTCGCCGCGTCCGGTTGCGACACTGCGCCAGAACGCTCGCCCCGTCCCCATGAAGCAATGGAAATTGTCCTTGGGCCGCGATTTTATCTTCGACGAGTTGTCGAGCATAGCTCAGCTCCTTGCTACAACGGAGGGCACGGCGGAACCTCGCCAGCTACCGTCAATCCGGACATCGACGGCATGATCAAACCGATCGTCTTCAATGGCCCAACTGTCCCAGCCAAGCCTGCGTGTGCCGTCGAGGCAAAGGCGCGGAACCGCCTGTCCCTCCAGTACCAGTTGAAGTTCCCATGCGGTCGACAGCCCAACAAGATTGCGCATGGCATCCTGCAGTGCACCATGGTGCGAACCGTCGGGCAACAGCGCCTCGAACTGGTCTAATTCCAAAGGCTCAGTACGGACCGTCAAGCGGGATTGCACGGACAGGGTTCGAGACCCGACCACGATGTCCCTGCCGAGACGTGCGGGGGCCTTGCCAAGTCTGGCCTGATCTTCAGGCGCAATCGGAAGCCACTCCGCGACAAACTCGTCGACCTTGATGCGGACGCCCGCCAAGGCGCCCAACACTGACTCGATGGCGGCGACGGACGCACGCGGGTTCGCCATCCAATCGGCCATGTTGCGCTTGTGGTCATCCGGCAGGGCATCTCGGCCCACGAACTCCGGGCCCATCTGGCCGAAGAGCGCGTCGAACCCATGCTGATAGAAGTCATCCCGGCCCCGGTCCCGGTTTGCTGCAATCTGCGTGGTCTCCCAAGCTCGATAAAGAAGCGCAGCCATGCGGCTGGTAAAGAGGTCCGTGAAGTCTCGCAGATCGTGCGCGCCTCGCCGCTCCAAATCGCTTGAGCCTGCGCGCTCGTTTGCCAAGGCATCTTCTGTGATGTGTTGTGGCAGTGCGCCATGGGCCCCAAATGGGCCGAAGAAGGTCTCGGTAATCTCCAGAACCGGACCGTCCGGTGTATCCACCCGCTCGGCCTTGCTGATCTCTGAGGGCTCCATCCGAAGGCTTGGCTTCTGACGAAACCGGATTCGGTCATCCTCGACTCTGCTTGAACGACCGACCCCCGGGACATTCGGATGCCGCGCCGCCATTGCCCGGACGGCAGCAAAGAACTCCCACAGCTCGGGGTTCTCAAGCAAGTCCGCCTCGGCAGACCCAGGCTGTGACCCGGATGGGCTTACAGCGTCCTGCGTGATCCGGTTCTCGGTTGCCATCTCAATCTTTCGGTACCGTCAGGGCGGTGAACGACAGTGCGGGTGAAGCTGTTCGCGGATACGTAGCCTGCAAAGAACCTATCGAGGATCGCCGCGAGCGTCGTGGCCTCGGGCACATTGTCTGCAAGCGTCAGCCCAATCTCAAGACCACGCGCATAGGTAACGGGTGTTGCCCGGCCCTGGGCGTCAGGCGGCGAGTCGATTGGTTTGACCACCATGCCGGTCGACACACCATTCAAGGCTTTCGCAATATTGGCCGCGCGCGGAGGGCTTTCAGGCAGATACAGTTTCATCAGGCTGCGCAGCGGAGCAGCAGGATCAGTGCCTTCCTGTTCGATCAGGCTCAGATAGTTCAGCGACAAGTGACTGACAGCATCCCAAAGCTTGCGACCTACCTGCAATCCAGGCCGGGGCCATGATGGGCCAGCCACGATGCGGATCCGGTCCCAGCCAAGGTCTTCGCCACTGCGCAGATCAGCGTTCGCACCAATCGTCTTGGCGGCGTAAAGTGGTAGATGGCGGTTGGTGCAGCGCACGCGAAGCCAGAGCGCTTTGAGATCTGGCGATATCGGGACAGCTGCGTCGTCAACCAGCGAGAGATCCACTTCGGTCCCACGGTACAGGTCGGCAGACTTGTCCCGCTCTTCCCGCTGACCATCAGCGGGCTCAAGCCGTGCCACTCTGTTGATCGCAAAATACCGCCCCGGACCACCCAAGGGCTCACCCAGTCCCGGAACAGAGAAAAATGGGCGAAAGATCTGTTCTTCGCCAGATTCTGTCCGCGCCGTTACCGATAGGACAGAATGCACTTCGTATCCCATTGGATCCCCACGATCGGGAATTACGCGGTGCTCGGCCCGGCGCAACGCGTCCTTGCCAGAGATCTCGGTTTCCATCTCGAACAGATTCACCGCAGGCACACAGTTGGTGCGCACCGACTCTGGGCCCAGTTTGCCATTGAGGCTGGGGAATGGGCGCGAAAGGAGAAAGACGACAGAAATTTCCCGCTCACTCTTGCCCGCCACAGCGTCATGCAAGCCTGACAGCCGCATGAAATGGAAACGGTCGGGCAGCGCAAAGAATTCGTGCAACAGCCGGTAACCATCAAAGCTGCGCGCTTCGTAGGGCAATAACTCGTCAATCTCGCGCCCTCGGGCTGCGGTCACGGTCTCGCGCTCGAACCCAAGCGGCTCCACACCAACCCTGACAGGCACAGCCGTCGATCCGCGGCGCCGTTCCGTGCCATAGACGCGGACTTCGGGGTCGGACAGAACCAGCGCTTCGAAAAGTGTCGCGCCCAGCCCATCGCTGTTGCAGATATGCAGGTCCAGTCTGTCCGAGGGGAAATCCTGGAACGGCGCATCCGCAGTCAAGCTCAGCGTCATCGAGACGGCGGCAGGCGACCTAGCGGTGATCCCCACGGCTTCCATTGCGGCCGCATCCGGGAGATAGCGCATGCCGGTAACTTCGATCGGAAAGAGCCGCAGCGGACGCCCGGTGGTGAATGTCACATTGCGAGCGCCGCGTCTTGTGCCTTCCACCCGCGCCGGCAGATCAAGCTTGTGACCACGATCCAGCACGGGGCCACTCAGCAAGGCGGGCTCCGGGCGCACGGAGAAGCCAGCCACGATCATTGACGGCGTAGGCGACATCAGTTGTGGGTTAACGACCGATAACAGATTCTGGGTGAACCGGGGGAAACCGCTATCTACTTTCTCCTGAACACGTGCAGCGAGGAACGCATAGCCCTGCAGCAGCCAATCAACGAAGGGATCTCGTAGCTCGGCGTTTGGATCGAGGCCCACCTTGCTGGCAAGTCTGCGAAACTTGTGGTCCCGGGCAAACTGATCTGCCCGTGTCTTCAGGTGGGTCAGCTCAGTTTCGAGAATTTCCTTGAAGGCATCATCCATGACTGGGTCTACCGCAAAACATCAGCACGGGACTCGATCTTTTCGAGATCCCAGACCGTGCTGATTAGAACTTGAACCGCCTCACCCTTGCCACGAATTTCGGCCTGAATGTCGAAGCTGATAGGTTTCTCCGGATCAATCTCGTCCATTTCCTCGGGACCACTGCCGGTCTCTACCATGCGTCGTTCGACGCGCACACTCAGTTTGTTGAGACGTGGTTCATACGCCAAGATCGCCTCACGCAGTTCATTCTCGAGGTCTTCAATGCGCAGTCGATAGATCGACTGACCGATCATTGAGGGCAGACCGTAATTCACCACGGATCGGCGCACATGAGGATAGGCTGCAAGCGGAAACCGGTCACGGGCAAGGGTCGCAAAGTCGCCATGATCGTTGACGGGATCGCCCCTGCCAATGTTCAGCGAGGCTTCCAGACATGTCGCATTCAACAACGAAATCAGGTCTGTTTCGATATGGTGGCGCAATGTGCTGAAATTGGTGAGAAAGTGTTCGGGACCCGCTGTTTCATCATCCGGCAGATTGTCCTCTGCGCCATAGCGATGCGGTGCAAGCCGGCTGTAAAGCGAGGGCCAGAAAAGCTCGGTTTCTTCAGCCATCTTCAGTCGCCGCCGCGGCCAGGGAACTGGCAAGGGCATTATCGTATTCAAGGGACCGGACTTCCAAAAACGGTACATCCGTGGTGTCTGTGACGAGCATGCGCTGACCCATTCCCGCAACGTGCTCGCCGCTTAGAGGTCGAAAATCGGTCTTCCGGGCAAGCATCTGCTGCGCATCACCGCTTTCGGACGCGCCCGGATAACGCGTGGGCATCATCACTGGCAACATGCCACCATTGGACAATGTCAGAATACAAACCGACCAGACAAGATCACGCAGATCCTTCGGAGGATTGATCTCCAGCCGAGCAATATCGGCCATAGCGATCCAGTGGTATTCGCCGTTGATGATCATTTCCAGCACCGGGCCCAGCCGCGTGTCGGCATCTGCGCACCAAGTGAAGGGCTCATCATTCAGCCTGCCCGTATCCGCCGTGGCGGCGTCAAACGCGGCCTCGCGCAGATCATGCGCGGCCTGTGCTTCCCCGCGGGCCTCAAAGGTCTG
>JBGCFK010000302.1:0-3676 GCA_045106875.1 Paracoccaceae bacterium
TTGAGCGATTACGGGCTTTCCCCTGACGCTCAGACTTGCTTAGATCGCAGGCGGTTGTCCATAAGGCAATTCGGGGGGTTGAGATGCATCGCTATGACCAAGCTGAACTGGAACAGTATCTGTCCGCCCATGTGCCGGGATTTGGTGCGCTGGACGCGATCGAGAAGTTTTCAGACGGGCAGTCCAATCCCACCTACACGCTGACCAGCGGTGACAGACAGTTCGTGCTGCGTGCCAAACCACCCGGTAAGCTCTTGAAGTCCGCCCATGCCGTTGATCGCGAATACCGTGTCATGCACGCGCTCGCAGCCACAGAAGTGCCCGTGCCAAAGGTCCTGCATCTGAGCGGCGAAAGTACCCCCATGGGCCCGCAGTTCATGGTGATGGAAATGGTCGAAGGGCGAATACTCTGGGATCCCGCCTTACCTGAGCAGACCACAAAGTCGCGCGCCGCAATCTATGACGCGATGAATGCCACATTGGCCAGCCTGCACGCCGTTGACCCTATCGCCGTCGGATTGCAGGATTTCGGCAAACCCGGCAGTTACTTCGAACGGCAAGTGGCGCGCTGGTCCGGAAACTACCAGGCATCAGCAACCGACCCTTTGCCCGATGCAGATTGGCTGATGGACTGGCTGAGCGAAGCAATGGTGCCCGATGACGGCGCCAGCAGCATCGTGCATGGTGACTACCGCATCGACAATATGATCTTTGCTAATGCGACATCCGATGTCTTGGCCGTGCTCGACTGGGAGTTGTCGACGCTGGGTCATCCGCTGGCGTATCTTGCCTATCAATGCATGCATTGGCGGCTCCCGCATGAAGGACATTTCAGAGGTCTGGGTGGGATTGACCGCGCAGCTCTCGGGTTACCTCACGAAGATGACTACGTTGCCGCTTATTGTGAACGTCGTGCGATTGCACCTCCGGCAAACTGGCCGTTTTATGTGGCGTTTTCCTATTTCCGGCTCATGGCCATCCTTCAGGGGGTATATCGACGCGGGCTCGACGGAAATGCCTCCAATCCAAAAGACACTCAGCGATTGCGCGAAGTGATCGCACTTTTGGCGCGGGACGCCCGCGCGCTAGCCGCCTCTGCGTAACAAAGCTTGACGTGTATTGCCCGACCATGCTCCAGAAGGGGAAGGGTGAAATTCGGAGGTTTCGATGACTACATCATCGGGCAGCTATGACGTGATCATTATGGGCGGCGGCATCTATGGCTCAAGCGTCGCATGGTGGCTTACCCAGATGTCAGGTTTCGACGGGTGCGTGCTCGTAATCGAACGTGACCCGAGTTACGAATTTGCCGCAACCAGCCTGACAAACAGCTGTATCCGGCAACAGTTTTCGAACAGAATCAACATACAGGTCTCTCAGTTTGGCGCTGAATTCGTGAACAATTTCAGAAAGTTCATGGGGGACGATCCAGAGGTGCCGGACCTCGCGATACAAAGCTATGGCTACATGTACCTCGCTGATACGCCCGACTTTGCGGATGACCTGCGCGAAAGTCAAAAAGTGCAGGCCAGCCTTGGCGCTGCGACCAGATACATGACCCGCGACGAGATTGCGGCGGAGTATCCCTTTTACCAGCTCGACGGCATTCTGGGCGCGAACCATAACCTTGTGAACGAAGGGTATTTCGACGGCGGCACGATGTTCGATTGGTTCAAAAGGATGGCTCAACGCAACGGGGTCACCTACATCGCTGACGAAGTCACATCACTGACCAGATCGGGCAACAAAATCAACAGCGTGACCTTGAAATCCGGCGACACTCTGACCTGCGGCTGCGTCGTCAATGCGACGGGCACGCGCGGCGCTCAGACCGCGCGCATGGCGGGTCTCGACATACCTGTCGAACCACGGCGCCGGTACACCTATATATTCGATGCGGCCCATCCGCTTGATCGCGACCTGCCACTGACAATCGACCCGTCGGGCGTGCATATGCGCACCGATGGCCGCTACTATCTCGCGGGCGGCCCGCCGGATGACGACCCGCCCGTCGATGTGGAGGACTTCGCTGCCGATCACAGCCTCTGGGAAGAGAAGTTCTGGCCCATCATCGCCAACCGGATTCCGCAGTTCGAGCAGATCAAACTCGTGAACATGTGGATCGGCCACTATGACTTCAACACATTGGATCAGAACGCAATTCTTGGGCCCCACCCGGAGCTGACAAATTTTCTGTTCGTCAACGGGTTCTCCGGTCACGGGTTGCAACAATCACCGGCGATCGGCCGGGGTCTGGCCGAGTGGATCGCCTATGATGCGTACCAATCGATTGATCTGACGCCCTTCAGTGTGGAGCGTGTTCAGCGCGGTGAGAAATTCTTGGAAAAAGCCGTCATCTGACGGCAGGAGGAATGTTGATGAAGAAACTGGTTTTGACAGGCGCTGCAGGGCGATTGGGGTCTTACTTACGAGAACCGTTGACCGCACTCTGCGATGAACTGGTCAGCACGGACATCGCTGAAGATATCGGCACGCTTTACCCCGGCGAAACATATGTGCAGGCAGATCTAGCGCAGATGGATCAGATTGCGCCGGTGCTGGACGGCGCGGATATGGTGGTCCACTTTGGCGCCATTGTAGACGAGAAACCATTCGAAGAATTGCTGGGACCCAATTTCGTCGGCTCTTACAACATCTGGGAGGCTGGATATCAGGCCGGCGTTCGTCGCATTGTCTATGCGTCTTCAATCCACGCTGTCGGCATGCACCTCAAATCCGACTTCATCGGAACCGACGCCGAGCACCGTCCGGACACGTTTTACGGACTGGCAAAGTGCTTCACCGAAGATCTTGGACGCATGTATTGGGACAAGCGCGGCATGGAAAGCGTCCATCTGCGCATTCTCTCATGCGCTCAGGTTACCAGCACCCGTGCGCTGGGGTCATGGTTATCTTACCCTGATTTGATACAGCTAGTGACCCGCGCCATCGACACACCTTCTGTCGGCTTTTCGATTATCTACGGCGTCTCCAACAATGATCGCGCACCCGTCGACAATGCGAAGGCTTCCTTTCTGGGCTACCGGCCCGAGGATAACGCCGAGGTTTTCGCTGCCAAGCTACTGGCAGAAGAAGGACCAGTGGATACGACCGATCCGGGCCAGATGTGTCATGGCGGACCTTTTTCAAAAGTTGACCTGGGGCAAAGTGGCCTGGCGCAAATGAACATTGTGAATGACAAAAAGGAAAGCTGAGCCGGTCTGTGGCTCTGCGTCACGCTAAAACAAAGTAGTGACGTTCCAGCCGGGCATGTCGGCATACTGATGAGAGAAGTTGAATGCCACTAGAGGTTGTACAGGGAAAGAGCGCGCTGATACTCGCGATGCCGTACACGGGCACGAATATGCAGCCTGCTCTTGTCGACCGGCTAATCCACAAAGATCGCTGGTTGACCGCACCGGACCGGAGCCTCGACCGCCTTCTGGGCGGGCTTTTCGAAGACGTCTCTCTCGTGCGGGCGAATTTTCATCGCTACCTGTCAGACGCAGACGTCCCGAGCCCCAAATACGCCAGAAAACCATTGCAAGGCATGATTGGAACTGTCCCGGTTCTTGACCGATCCGGTTTGGCAATCTGGACGCATCCGCCCTCAGAACAGGAAGCCATGGGCTGGCACTCCATGTGATATGCACCGTACCACGCCGCAGTTGCCGCC
>JBGCFK010000303.1:0-7889 GCA_045106875.1 Paracoccaceae bacterium
TTGCCTTGAATTTCTATACACAATTGCAGGCGGTGAGGCTAAGTTCCGCGAACGGCCATTTGTCTCGAACTCGGACTGTATCGTGGTTCCGCCAATGAAATTCGCGACGCAAAGCTGTCAGGTGATGGAAGCATGCATCCACGGTGGAATGCCGGTGCTGCTGTTGTCGGCGGGACAGGCCGGAGCGACCGCGCCCGCGCCCATTGCGGGTGCCATCGTGCAGGCGGTGGCGGAGTGTCTCGCCGGCGTTTGCTATGTAAACGCCATCAAGCCCGGTCATCCGGCGATCTTTGGCACGTGGCCCTTCGTGTCTGATCTGCGCACTGGCGCAATGTCGGGCGGGTCAGGCGAGCAGGCGCTGCTATCTTCGGGCTGTTCCCAGATGCACAAGTTCTATGGGTTGCCCGGAGGAACAGCTGCCGGGATTGCGGATGCCAAACTGCCGGATATGCAGGCGGGCTGGGAGCAGGGTATCTCGAACACCATGGTCGGGCTGTCTGGCGCCAACATGATATACGAGAGCGTCGGCATGCATGCCTCTTTGCTGGGCTTTTGTCTGGAGAGCCTCATCCTCGGTGACGACATGCTGGGGCAAGCACTGCGGTGTGTCCGCGGGATCGAGGTGTCGGACCAGACGTGTTCTGTCGACGTGATCCGGACGGTTTGTACCGAAGGGCCGGGGCACTATCTGGGCCATGACCAGACGCTGGAGCTGATGCAGACCGAATACGTCTATCCCGCGCTTGGCGATCGCACGAGCCCCAAGGAATGGGCCGAGATCGGACGTCCGGATCTGGTGCTGAAGGCTATCGCGCGCAAACGTGACATTCTGGACAACATGTTCCCGCAGCATCTGCCGGAAGACCGGGATCAAGCAGTCCGCGATGCCTTCGATATTCGGTTGCCGCCAGAATCTGTCGGTGGCTGATCAGATCTGCCGGGACCGCGATCAATTCGGTCCCGGCAATTGTCCGTCTAGGGCGTTTTCGGACCTGATTGGACCGGTCAGTTCGCGAATGGCCCAAGAGCGCGAAGCGCGGCAGGGTATTCGTGATTCAATTTGCTCCGAAAACGCTCTAGTATTTGAATTCGATGTTGAACGAGATCGCCGCGTCCGGTGATCCGTCTGTCAGTCCAAACAGAACCGCGAGGCGGGGCTCGATCTCTTGGCCCTCGCCGACATCGAAACCTGCATAGAATGCGGGGCCGAGGACATGTGAGCTCTGGCCAAGGGGTGTGGTGTTGCTGCCGAACAGCCCCTCGACGCCGCCATGTGCTTCGAACCCTGCTTCGAACTCGGCGGAACCGGTCTCGAACACAGGCACAGATGCGCTCAGCGCATATGCGAGGCCGGGATCTTCACCATCCGACTGCGGAATTTCCACGAAAAGGTTCGCCACCGAATGCACGGGGCCCAGCGCAAGTTCCGCGACCGGACCAAAAGCAAAACCCCCGGCGCTGATACCGCCTTCGCGTGGTACCTCGACCGCAGCATAGATACCTATGGCCTCGAGGCCAAAGCTACCGCCATGATCGTGATCGTGATCGTGATCGCTCAATGGGAACAAGAACACATTCTCCCATTCAAAAGCCTCAAGCACGCTCCCGTTCCCGCGCACTGTGGCGACTTCGAACGCAATTGTGGTTTTCCAGAAAGAAACGGGCGCATAGCCGATCGCGATTTCATGGACCGAACGCTCCTCCCCAACAGCAATTCCGTCAGCGATCACTGTGTTGATAACTTCGAACTCGAAGCCGCCCTCTTCCACATCAGGATGAATGACTTCGAAGACCTGAGCCTGCGCAGTGAGCGGGAACAGCAGGGCAGCTACCGCCAGTAAGGAGTGCTTCATTAGGTATCTCTCTCATGATTTGTTATGTCATAACATAACAGTTAATGTTGAGATGCCCAGAGGCGTTCCACGCCGATGCCAATCGTGATTGGTCTGCCGCACAAAAAAAGGCCGCCTCGAAAGGCGGCCCTACTGTCCCTCGTCTCTATGGAACGATGATTACATCATGCCGCCCATGCCGCCCATGTCGGGCATTCCGCCACCGGGCATGCCGCCTGCGCCTTTAGGCTCGGGCTTGTCGGCAACCATTGCTTCGGTGGTGATCAGCAGGCCTGCAACCGATGCTGCGTCTTCCAGCGCGGTGCGCACGACCTTGGCCGGATCAATGATGCCCATGTTGAGCATATCGCCGTACTCTTCGGTCTGTGCATTGAAGCCAAAGGTCTTCGAGTCGTTCTCGATAACCTTGCCAGCCACAACCGCACCGTCGACACCGGCGTTCTCGGCGATCTGACGCATGGGGGCCTGGATTGCCTTACGGACAATCGAGATACCTGCGTTCTGATCAGCGTTATCGCCGGTCATGCCTTCCAGCACCTTGCCAGCCTGGATCAGGGCTACGCCGCCACCAGGGACGACACCTTCCTGCACGGCCGCACGGGTCGCATTCAGAGCATCATCGACACGGTCTTTGCGCTCTTTCACTTCGACTTCGGTCGAGCCACCGACACGGATCACAGCAACACCGCCAGCCAGTTTGGCCAGACGCTCCTGCAGTTTCTCACGGTCGTAGTCCGAGGTGGTTTCCTCGCTCTGCGCGCGGATCTGCTCGACACGCGCCTTGATCTCGGCGCTGTCGCCAGCACCATCAACGACTGTGGTATCGTCTTTGGTGATGCGGATCTTCTTGGCCGAACCCAGCATGTCCATGCCGACGTTCTCCAGCTTCATGCCCAGATCTTCCGAGATCACCTGGCCACCGGTCAGGACTGCGATGTCTTGCAGCATGGCTTTGCGGCGATCGCCGAATCCAGGGGCCTTGACGGCTGCGATCTTCAGACCGCCACGCAGCTTGTTGACCACGAGAGTGGCAAGTGCTTCGCCTTCAACGTCCTCGGCGATGATCAGAAGGGGCTTGCCCGACTGGATCACGGTCTCGAGAAGCGGTACCATTGGCTGGAGCGAGGACAGCTTCTTCTCGTGCAGCAGCACCAAGCAGTCTTCGAGGTCGGCGACCATCTTGTCTGCATTGGTGATGAAGTACGGGCTGAGATAGCCACGGTCGAACTGCATGCCTTCGACAACTTCGGTCTCGGTATCGAGGCCCTTGTTCTCTTCGACGGTGATGACACCCTCGTTGCCGACTTTCTGCATCGCGTCAGCGATCTGCTGGCCGATTTCCATCTCGCCGTTTGCCGAGATGCCGCCAACCTTGGCAACTTCAGCGCTGTCGGCAACGGGGCGCGACATCGTCTTGATCTCATTGACGACCGACGAAACCGCTTTGTCGAGGCCACGCTTCAGGTCCATTGGGTTCATGCCCGCTGCAACCGATTTCATGCCTTCCTTGACGATGGCCTGAGCCAGCACGGTGGCGGTCGTGGTGCCGTCGCCTGCTTCGTCATTGGTGCGCGAAGCAACTTCGCGGACCATCTGGGCGCCCATGTTCTCGAACTTGTCTTCCAGCTCGATTTCCTTGGCGACGGTTACGCCGTCCTTGGTGATGCGCGGTGCACCGAACGACTTGTCGAGGACCACGTTACGGCCTTTTGGACCAAGGGTCACTTTCACAGCGTTGGCGAGGGTGTTCACACCGGCCAGCATCTTGTCGCGGGCGGACGTGTCGAACTTGACGTCTTTAGCAGCCATTGTTTTCTGCTCCTGTCAGTTGAATTGCGGAAATGGAAGGATGTTTGTGTTTCAAGCCGCTTTTGCGGCTGCACTGCCGGACATGATTCCAAGAATGTCCGATTCCTGCATGATCAGCAGGTCTTCACCGTCGATGTTGACCTCGGTTCCGGACCATTTGCCGAACAGGACCTTGTCACCGGACTTGACGGCCATCGGGATCAGTTCTCCCGAGTCTTTGCGTGCGCCTTCGCCACAAGCGACGATTTCGCCTTCCTGCGGCTTTTCCTTGGCGCTGTCGGGAATGATCAGGCCGCCGGCGGTTTTTTCGTCCGACTCGATGCGGCGCACCAGCACTCGGTCATGCAGAGGGGTAAAGTTCATTGGAAGCGCTCCCTTTCGCGATTTCCAGACTATCAGTTCGGTGGCATGGCCGGACCAGCGGGGTAGTCCCACCTCCTGTTAGCACTCACCACCTTCGAGTGCTAACGGCCTTGGCTGTCGGGGAGATATTGAGGCGTTGAGGTGGTGTCAAGGTATGAGGCCGCAAAAAATTGACGGCTCGTTGTCCGTATTGAACAACGAGCCGCCCATGCACCTACCTTGTGGATGTACGAGGAGTTTTGATGACGCCTTTACTGAAAGTGACGCCGATCAGTGGATGGTGAATTCCTGGTCGACCATTCGGAACTCGGCCGGTTTGATGAGTGTGCAATGGGCGACGCGCACGGAATGCAGCGGGCCATCCAATTCTCGTTCCCAGAACTCAAGGAACTTACGCAGCTCGGGGAATTCGGGAGCCAGATCGTATTCCTGCCAGACAAAAGTCTGTAGCAGTGAATTCGCATCTGGCATGCGGTAAGTGATTTCGGCCGTGGCCAGAGAATAGCCGTCCAATTGACGGGAAAATGCGGTATCAGCACGCGACATGTAATGGGTTCCTTGGGTCTCCTTATAAACTCGCGCCCGGGCGCAGCGTGCGTTTCGGCACAGACCCATGACCAGACGGTGCATTGACCATGCCCGAGAAAGGTTAAGTTTGGGATCTTGAAAATGAAATTCTTCTGAGTAAGATTCGCTGCGCTGCACCATGGCCGTCAGGGGCACGCGGCGATCACGACGAACTCGACCTGCGTCAACCCCGTCAGCCGCGCCTCCACGCAAGCACGCTGGGGCCAGTCGGCAGGGTCATCGCCGATCCATTCGAGCCATGCGCGCTCCATTTCGTCTTTCAACTGCATGTTGCCGACATAGACCGTGACATTCAGAAGATGCTTCCGGTCGGTGCCAAGCTCCGCCAATACGCGGTCAATCTCGATCAGAGAGATCCGGGTTTGGTCATACATCGTGGCGCTGAGGCCTTGATCAGTGGCGACGGCCCAAGCCATGCCGTTATAGGCAGTTCCCGCATTACGACCGTCATATGGTCCGCGAACGCGTTGGATGTCCATCGAGTTCTCCCCGGGAAACAGGTCTGCTCAAACAAACGGCCCGACCCCAACCTTGGGGCCGGACCGTGAATTGTCATGCCCTCAGATCAGGCGAACCACCAACGCTCCATCCAGCGCTCGCCATCAAGCGACCAGTTGGACGCCATGGGACCGTGCTGAACCTTTTTGGTGATTGCGCTGACGTAGGACGCAAACATCGGGGCGACGAGACCACCATCATCGTGCAAGATTACCTGCATCTCGTTGTACATCTCGGCCCGCAGCCCATCGTCGAGTTCCGAGCGTGCTTGTAGCAGAAGCTCGTCGAAACGGGCATTGGACCAGGCGGTGTCGTTCCAGGGCACGCCGGATTCGTAAGCTGTCGAGAACATCAGATCCGGTGTTGGACGCCCGCCCCAATAGCACGCGCACCACGCCTTGGAATTCCAGATATTCGACCAGTAGCCATCATCAGATGCCCGGTTAATCTCGACGGTAATGCCAGCGGCTGATGCCGAAGCGGCATAGAGCTGAGCTGCGTCAAGTGCGCCCGGGAAGGCTGCATTGGCTGCGTACATCTCGACCTTCAGGCCTTCTGCACCGCCCTGTTTGAGGTGGAACTTGGCCTTGTCGGGATCATACTCGCGCTGAGGAATGCTGGTGTTGTAGAACTTCTGATTGGCGCTGAGCGGGATATCATTGCCGAGAGCGCCGAATCCGTTGAGGATCTTGTCCAGCATTTCCTGGCGTTTGACCGAGTATTTGAGTGCCAGACGGACGTCCTTGTTGTCGAACGGTGCTTGATCTACCCGCATTGGGAACGTGAAGTGCTGCGTGCCAGCCACGGATTCGATCGTCAGGTTCGGGTTGCGGCTGAGCAACGAGACCGTCTTGGTGTCCACCCGGTCGATTGCGTCCACAACACCCGTCATAATGGCGTTTTGGCGTGCAACAGGGTCGACAATGGCCAGCATCTCGATCACGTCGAACCAGCCGCGGTCCTTGCGCCAATTGCCCTCGTGACGCGTCATGTCCAGTCGGATGCCGGGCTCAAAGTTCTGCAGGACGTAGGAGCCCGAGCCAAGGCCCGCCCCCCAGTTCACCGTGCCGTCGCCTGTGTCCTTGCCGATCACCAGGTGATAGTCGGTGAGCACGAAGGGGAAGTCGGCATTGCCGCTCTCCAGGCTGAACTTGACGGCGTTGTCGCCTACTGCAGCAATGTCCTTTACCGGGGACAAGATCGGTTTTGCCGCCGATTTTGAATCCTCACCGCGATGATGGTTTATGGACGCGATCACGTCCTTGGCCGTGACCTTGGATCCGTCATGGAACGCCGCGTCGCGAATCTTGAAAGTCCATTCGGAGGCATCGGGTGAGGCTTCCCAACCTTCCGCGAGTTCCGGAATCACCGAGCCGTCCACGTCAACTTCGGTCAGACGGTTATAGATCGCAAAGCCCAACGACGTCGTGAAACCGTTCTCCCACGTGCCGGGATCATGGCTGTCCGAGGTCTGGCCGTGGGCCTTGCCCATCCGCATCTTGCCGCCCCGTTTGGGCTCGGCTGCGAAGGCCGGCAGGCCGGTCGCTGCAACCATGGCGCCAGCGGCGGCACCTTGCATCAAACCACGCCGGGAGATGTTCGAGATATCGATCAGATTGCGAGACATGTATCCTCCTTCATGTCGCTCTTGGCCGGGATGTTGTTCTTGTCGTCGTTTGGTCCGACCAACTGGCAGTTACTGCGATAACCTTGTTGTGCGAGCACGGGCTATGCAAGGGGATTCTTGGACACCCAGATCTCGGTTAGGTTGAGTGGGACCAGCATTGGGTTTGCGCGCGCTCGGATACATGCCGCTGCACAGTATGGGTCGTCGAGAAGCGCTGGTGGCGCCGGGTCGGCCTTGCGCATGTATCAGCGCTTCGAGCCCGGCGCGGCGCACCGTTTGCTTGTAAGGCGCCCTTGCAAGGATGCCCAAAGCGCAGGGCTTTCAGCCCGCCGGGCTCGATACATCGCAAGGTGCGAGACGTTGACCCGGCGGCTCCGTCAAGTTCTCTTCTTCAAGGCGGTATCGAGTTCGGTCTGCAACCCGTCCACGCCCTTGAACGCGCCCTGCGTGGCGCCCTCAATTTCGACCTTGAAGTTGAAATTGCCAATGTGGTCGTGGACGTGCCGTTTGGGTCCGCCCGAGATCTCGTCAAGCGTGACCTCGCACAGTTCCGTCGCTTCTTCTTTCGGCGTCCTGACCATAAAACATCTCTCCTTGCCGGCGAGTGTACAGCACAGGACGCCGTTCCGCGAACCGGGTTGGTCTTGGGCTTGGTCTTACCCTTGATCTTACGCCTGATCCGACCCTCGACCCTACGCGGCCAAGTTCCTCAGCACATAATGCAGCACGCCGCCATTCTCGACATATTCGATCTCGACCTCGGTATCGATCCGGCAGAGCAAATCGATTTCCTTGCTGGATCCGTCAGGGTAGCCGATCGTGGCCGTGACCGTCTGGCGCGGCTGCACCTCCTCCAGCCCAAGGATTGTGACGGTTTCTTCACCCGTGAGGCCCAGGGAGTTTCGCGTCTCGCCGACAAACTCGAATGGCAGCACGCCCATGCCTACCAGATTGGAGCGGTGGATGCGCTCAAAGCTCTCCGCGATCACGGCCTTGATACCCAGCAGCGCCGTGCCCTTTGCGGCCCAGTCGCGGCTTGAGCCGGTACCATACTGGGATCCGGCGATGACGACCAGCGGAGTGCCGGCTGCCTGATGCGCCATCGCGGCTTCGTACATTGATGTCTGTGCACCGTCCGGGCCCTTGGAATA
>JBGCFK010000304.1:0-4905 GCA_045106875.1 Paracoccaceae bacterium
TCGCCCGCATCCCGGCCTTGGGCGGATCTGATGCTGAGTGATCTGGCAATCGCACCGGTGGACCCGGGTCGGGGGCAGCGGGTGCAGCACGCCATCGACGCCAAGACCAAGCCGCCGGGATCGCTGGGGCGCATTGAGGCATTGGCCCTTCAACTTGCACTGGCTCAGGAAACTGATGCACCCACTGCGGACCCAGCGCACCTGATCATTTTTGCAGGCGACCACGGATTGGTTGAGGAAGGTGTGTCGGCGTGGCCGCAGGAAGTCACGGCTCAGATGGTCCTGAATTTCCTCGGAGGCGGAGCTGCGGCGAATGTGTTCGCGCGGGCCAATGATGTGAATCTGACAGTGGTCGACGCAGGTATTGCGAGCGATTTGCCGGATGCTCCGGGCCTTGTCAGGGCAAACATCCGCAGGGGCACTCGAAATGCCGTTCGGGAGGACGCTCTTGCCACTCAGGAAGTATCGGCAGCGTTGGAATTTGGCGCGAACCTGGTGGCGGAGCATGTCCGAAATGGTGCCCGTATCGTTGCGCTTGGCGAAATGGGTATTGGCAACACGGCATCCGCAGCATTGCTGGCCCATGCGGTTGCTGGGATTGATCTCGAGGCGCTGACCGGGCCGGGCGCGGGGCTTGACCCTGCGGGTGTTGCTCGCAAATGCGAGATCCTGACCCGGACGGCAGGGCGGCGCGTAGTGGACGGTCCCGAGGATGCGTTGGCGGCTTTTGGCGGACTGGAGATTGCGGCCATGGCCGGTGCCTTGATCGGGGCCGCCCACGCTCGAACGCCAGTTCTGGTCGATGGGTTCATCGCGACAGCGGCAGCTCTTGTGGCTCTGAAGGCGCGTCCGGATGCCATACCTTACGCGATTTTCGCCCATCGCAGTCACGAGCCGGGCCACAGATTGATGCTGGACCATCTGAGTGCCGCTCCAGTTCTTGATCTGGACCTGAGGCTGGGCGAGGGTACAGGTGCGCTACTCGCCATTCCGATCTTGCGCGCAGCTTGCGCAATGTTGGCTGAAATGGCGACGTTCGAAGGCGCGGGTGTGTCTGGTAGAGATGAACGGGGCTGACTGAACCACATGGGTCTCATCGGGCGTGAAATTGGTCATTTCTTTGTCGGGGTGATGTTCCTGACACGCCTGCCGGTACCGCGTGGGCTGCGTCAGGTTGATGGGCGTCTGGCCCGCTCGGCCCGTTACTTTCCTCTGATCGGCGTGCTGGTAGGTCTGTTCTCGGGTTGCACATTCTATCTGTGTGCGCAGGTGCTGTCGGGGTATGTGTCGGCTGGGCTGGCCGTGCTGGTTGGAGTTCTGGTGACAGGCGCGCTGCACGAGGATGGGCTTGCTGACTGTGCGGACGGGATCTGGGGTGGTGCGACGCGCGAGCGTGCGCTTGAGATCATGCGGGACAGCAGGCTCGGAACATATGGATGTTGCGCCGTGGTTGCGTCTATAGGGCTGCGTGTATTGGCCCTTGTCGAGATGGAGCCATGGCAAGGCCTGATCGCCCTGATCACCGCGCATGCTGTCAGCCGTGCCATGATCCCGCCAGTTCTGGTATCTGGTCGTTATGCGCGGACCCGCGGACTGGCCAGTTCAGTCGCTGAGGGCGTAAGTGGCCTTGCTGCCGCGGCTGCGATCCTGCTGGGATTTGCAGTTGCGCTGATCGTCGGACCTGCGGCGGCCGTGGCATGCTTCGCCGCTGCAGTGGTTTCTGGTGCGATCATGTTGTCGATCCTCGTGCGAAAGCTGGGAGGCTACACAGGCGATGGTCTGGGTGCGATCCAGCAATTTGCGGAGATATCGGTGCTGATCACCCTGTCCGGTCTTCTGGCATGATATTCCTGCGCCATCCCGTGACCGAGGCGCCAGAGGGGCTTTGTTATGGGCGTATGGATATCGGCCTTGGCGCGGATGCGCCCGCACAGATTGTGGCAGCACTCGAGATCTGCCCAAAGGCGCACGCAATCACCAGCAGTCCGGCGCTGCGATGCCGCCTTCTGGCGGAGGCCCTCGCCAATCATATGAGTGCTTCGCTCTCCTTTGACGACAGGCTTTGGGAGATGAACTTCGGCGAGTGGGAAGGGCTGACATGGTCCGAGGTGCCGCGAAGCCAATCAGATCCCTGGGCCGCAGATGTCTGGAATACTGCGCCTCCCGGCGGAGAGACCTTTGCCAAGGTTTGCGAACGTGTCGAGAACGCCTTGTCCGATGTTGCGCAGGACACGCTTGTGGTTGCGCATGGCGGCGTCATTCGTGCTGCCCGGATCGTTTTGGCAGGCGCCCGCCCGTGCGATGTATGGGACGAGCGTATCCCCTTCGCGACCCCGATCCGGGTTGCGCGTATGGTCTCCTGATGAGTCAGGTGACGCTTGTCCTTGGCGGCGCTCGGTCTGGCAAATCAGCGCGGGCTCTTGCATTGGCGCGGCCACCTCGCATCTTTGTCGCAACCGGCGAGGCGCTGGACGATGAGATGGCTGCGCGGATCAATGCACATAAAGCCGAACGTGGATCGGACTGGAATCTGATCGAGGAACCTTTGGACCTCTGCGGCGCTCTCACAGGACGCCATTCTGGTGAAACGATTGTCGTTGATTGCCTGACATTGTGGCTTTCAAACCTGATGCATCATCAGCGGGACATCGACATCGAGACTGCGCAGCTGATCGTTCTTCTTGATAAAATTGAGGCGCAAGTCATTCTAGTTTCGAACGAAATCGGGCTTGGGCTTGCGCCGATGGAGTCGCTGTCCCGCGCGTTTCGGGATGCGCAGGGCCGTCTGAATCAGGCAATCGCACAGGTCGCTGACAGCGTTGAATTCGTCGTGGCCGGATTGCCCGTGGTGGTCAAAGCTCCGTGACTCGCGCCGTGATGATCCAGGGCACCGGCTCGAATGTCGGTAAATCCATGCTGGTTGCTGGCCTCGCTCGGGCATACACCAGGCGAGGGCTGACTGTTTGTCCGTTCAAACCTCAGAACATGTCCAACAATGCAGCAGTGACAGTGGATGGCGGCGAGATCGGACGTGCTCAGGCTTTGCAGGCTATGGCTTGCGGGATGGAACCGCATACGGACATGAATCCGGTTCTCCTGAAGCCCGAGACCGACAGAGGCGCACAGGTAGTGGTGCAGGGTCATCGACTGACGACAGTCAAGGCGCGAGAATATGCAAATCTGAAACCTCAGCTTATTCAATCTGTTACCGAGTCTTATAGAAGACTTTCCGCCGCTGCGGACCTTGTTCTAGTGGAAGGCGCAGGCAGCCCCGCCGAGATCAATTTGCGTGCGGGTGACATAGCTAATATGGGCTTTGCCGAAGCTGTGGACATACCCGTGGTGCTCGCCGGATGCATTGATCGTGGCGGTGTGATCGCCCAGATCGTAGGTACGCATACGGTCTTGCCCTCGACTGATCGCAACCGAATAAAAGCCTTTTTAGTCAACAAGTTCCGCGGCGATCCCTCGCTGTTCGATGAGGGCTATGCCGAGATTTCAGACCGTACAGGATGGCGCGGTCTGGGCATTCTTCCATGGTTCTATGACGCGCACCGTTTGCCCGCCGAGGACGCTGCCGATATCCGTCCGAACGCTGATGGACGGGATCTGAAAATCATCTGCCCGATGATTTCTCGCATCGCCAATTTTGATGATCTGGATCCGCTGAAGCTGGCGCCGGGCGTCTCGGTTGAGATGATCCAGCCTGGCCACCCACTACCGGGTGACGCAGATGTCGTGATCCTTCCCGGCTCCAAATCCACCATCGGAGACCTTGCGTTTCTGCGTGCGCAAGGCTGGGATATTGACCTTGCCGGTCATGTCCGGCGCGGGGGGTATGTGCTTGGGATTTGCGGGGGATATCAGATGCTTGGCCGTACAATCTCGGATCCACAAGGGATCGAGGGATCACTCGGTCAGACACAGGGCCTTGGCCTGCTGGATGTCGAGACCGTCATGATACCCGACAAGACACTCACCCGCGTGACGGCGCGCCATCTGGCGACAGGCCTGCCGGTTGAGGGCTCCGAGATCCATATTGGTCGTACCGATGGCCCCGACTGTGCGCGGCCCGTGGTGGATCTGGACGACCGTCCCGAGGGTGCTCAAAGTGCGAACGGGCGGATCCAGGGTCTCTATCTGCACGGGCTCTTCACGGCAGATGCCTTCCGAACGGAGTGGCTGAAAGGTCTAGGAGTTTCAGCGAACTACGCCTATGGACAGGTGGTCGAGGACACGCTGAACGCGCTGGCCGATCATCTTGAAGCGCACATGGATCTGGACGCCCTGCTGGACATTGCCGAGGGCGCGTGATCCGATCCGGAAAAACGAGCGGAGGACCCTATGCAAACGACTGCGATTCGCGGTGTTATCGCGCCCAACATGACCCCCTACAATGCAGACCTGACCATTGCCGAGGGTTTGTGGCTGGACCACGCTGCCTGGTTGATCGATCAGGGGTGTGCAGGGTTGGCGCCGTTCGGGACGACTGGCGAGGCTCTTTCTATCGGGATAGAAGAACGCATTGGTTTGCTGGAACAACTTTGCCAGCGTGTGAAGCCAGAAAAGATCATTCCAGGGACTGGACTTACGAGCCTTCCCGACACCGTGCGCCTTACCCGCCATGCTGTTGACATGGGCTGTGCGGGCGCGATGACGCTGCCGCCGTTCTACTTCAAGGGAGTCTCGGATGACGGGCTTTACGACTATTTCGCGTGGTTGATCGAGGCCGTCGACAGGCCCGCGTTGAAGATCTATCTCTACCACATACCGCAGATCGCTGGCGTCGGCATACCAGATACAGTGTCTTCTAGGCTGCACAAGGCGTTTCCCGAGATCGTGGTCGGCATCAAGGACAGTTCTGGCCAGTGGGACAATACCGAGAAGCTGCTCGCGATTGAGGGG
>JBGCFK010000305.1:0-9432 GCA_045106875.1 Paracoccaceae bacterium
CTTTTTTTTTTTTTTTTAACTACAACTGGCCTTAATACCGAGCTGCTGCTCTTGGTGTCCTCAAGCCGGGAACAGGACGCGCTCTTGGTTTTGGATGCAGCCCTTGGCTCCGGCGCATTTGCAGGTGTTGGCGGGTTTGTCAGGGATCTTGACCTCACTCCATCCCGCCGCCTCGCGCTGGCCGCACGCCGGACCGACACGCCTCTGTTCCTGTTGCGCCCCCACGCTACGACAGGCGCCACAGCCGCCGAGACCCGCTGGCAGGTCACGCCCCTGCCCTCGACACGGGACAGGTTCAATACAAACGCCCCCGGCGCGGCCTGCTGGCAGCTCGAGCTGGTGCGCAACCGCTCGGGTGCTCCCGCCACATGGCACGTCGCCTGCTCAGGAGATGCACATGACCCGCAGGATGCTCTCGATCTGGTTGCCCGAGATGGCCATCGAACGGTGGCTGCGCACCCGCAGGGGAGAACGCCTCCACAGGCCGGATACGGATAGGCCCGTACCTCCCGCTGTCCTCACCGAGACCGGGGCACGCGGCATCCTGATCACTGCCGCCAGCACGCCTGCGCAAAAGTTGGGTATCGGCCCGGGCATGCGGCTCACCGATGCGCGCACAATCTGCCCGGCGCTGGGCGCAGTACCGCATGACCGGGCCGCCGACGCAGCGCTGCTGGGTATGATGGCCGATGCCATGCTGCGCTTTACGCCCTGGGTCGCGCTGGACGGCGCGGACGGCTTGATGCTGGACGTGACCGGTTGTGCACATCTGAAAGGCGGCGAGGAGGCGCTGGCAGACGCCATCCGCGTTGTGTTCGATCACGCAGGCTTCACGGCACATATTGGTCTCGCGGACACTCAGGGCGCGGCCTGGGCGCTGGCCCGGTATGGCGCGGATCAAAGTTCAATCACGACCGGAGATCCTATCCCTGCCCTGACCACGTTGCCCATGGCCGCTTTGCGCCTGAGCCCCGAGACCATGGACGGGCTGGCACGTCTGGGCCTCAAACGCATTGGTGATCTGACCGGACTGGACCGATCCAGCCTCATGCGCCGCTTCCCGCCGAACCGCAAGGACCCCGGCCCTGTGGCACGGTTGGATCAGGCGTTGGGTCGCCGCGATGAGCCACTCACCCCCCGTGCCGAGGCACCCGATTACCGCGTCCATGTCAGCCCAATGGAGCCATTGATTGATATTGCAGGCATCCGCCATCATTTCGACGACCTGCTGGCCAGTCTGATGGGCATTCTCGCCAGTAACGGGCACGGCGCACAGCGGCTGAGCCTGCATGCTTTCCGCTGCGACGGACCGGTTATAAGGCTTGGGATCGGACTGGCCCGCGCCTCCCGCGAGGTCGGACACATAACACGCCTGTTTGTCGAGAAACTGGGAGAGATTGATCCCGGATTTGGCGTGGACACCCTGATGCTCTCAGCAGATGTAACAGAATCCGTTACAGCGCAGCAGCAGACCCTGGAGCCCGCGCACGAAACCGCCTCTGAAGCTGCGGAACCGGATGCGCTGGAGCGGCTGGTCGATCGTATCTCAAATCGGCTGGGCGTGGACAGCATCTATCGGCTGGAACCCGTCGCCAGCCATATCCCGGACCGGTCCGTGCGCCGTGCAGACCCTGTGCGCGCATCTGCCCATGCATCTGCCCGTGAACCCGAACCTGAACGCCCTGCAAACTGGTCCGAGAGCCTCGCGCCAATCCGTCCGCTTACATTGCTGGAACGGCCCGAGCCCATCGCCGTGATGGCCGAGATCCCCGAAGGCCCGCCCGTCACCTTCCGCTGGCGCCGCGTACTGCATCAGGTGACCTGCGCCACGGGGCCGGAGCGTATTGCGCCCGAATGGTGGCGCGACCTCGCGAACCGGAACCGCACACGGGATTACTACGCCATCGAGGATGCGGATGGCGGGCGCTACTGGCTGTTTCGTGACGGGCTCTACCACCAGCCCCATGCACGCGGTGCCCCCGAATGGTTCCTGCACGGGATCTTCGCATGAGCCCGCCGGATGCAGGTCCTCCTTCGGGCCGGGTGCTGCGCGCGCAGCGCAAGGGCTCCTCCCAAATGCCCATGCGGGCAAAGCAGGCAGTGCGGCCCTATGCAGAACTGCAGGTCACCACGAATTTCAGCTTCCTGCGCGGAGCCTCGCACCCGGATGAGATGGTGGCAGCGGCCAAGGCACGCGGGCTGTCGGCAATAGGCATAACCGACCGGAACTCGCTGGCAGGTGTGGTCCGTGCCCATGTCGCGGCGAAGGAGGCTGGCTTGCGGTTGCTGGTCGGGTGCCGTCTGGATCTGATCGACGGGCCGTCTTTCCTGTGCTGGCCGCAGGACCGCACGGCCTATGGGCGGCTGTCGCGGCTACTTTCCGATGGCAAGATGCGCGCACCCAAGGGCGAATGCCAAATCACAATGGCCGAGATGCTGGCCGCATCCGAGGGACAATGCCTTGCCGTGATCCCACCAGAGATTCTGACGCGAACCTTCCAGGCAGATCTTACCGGGCTCGCGCTAAAGCTCCCCTCTCTGTATCTTGTGGCAGCGCACCGCTATCAGGGGCGGGACCGGGCGGATATTGCCCGGCTGGCCGCATTGGCCGAGGCCACCGGCACCCGCCTCTTGGCCACCAACGATGTGCACTACCACGTGGCGGACAGACGCGATCTGCAGGACGTGCTCACCTGTATCCGCGAGGGTGTGACCATCGGCGAGGCAGGAATGCGCCTCACCGCCAACGCCGAGCGTCACATCAAGGCGCCCGACGAGATGGCACGCCTGTTCCAAGGCCACGCACACGTGCTGGATGCCAGCATGGAAATCACCAAGGCCTGCACGTTCAGTCTCGACGAGCTGCGCTATGAGTACCCGGACGAACCTGTGCCTCCCGGCAAGACACCCCAGCAGCATCTGGAGGATCTGACCTGGGAGGGCGCGCGCAAACGCTACCCGCAAGGCATCCCCGACAAGGTCGATGTGAACATCCGCAAGGAACTCGCCCTGATCGCAGATCTGAACTATGCGCCCTATTTCCTCACCGTGCACGACATCGTCGACTATGCCCGCACGCCGCAGCCGGACAAGGGCCGCCACGATCCGATCCTCTGCCAGGGGCGCGGGTCTGCGGCGAATTCGTCTGTGTGCTTCTGCCTCGGCATCACCTCCGTTGATCCTGCCGAGATCGATCTGCTGTTCGAACGCTTCGTGACCCGCGAGCGCAAGGAGCCACCCGATATCGATGTGGATTTCGAGCACGAACGCCGGGAAGAGGTGATCCAGTACATCTACGACCGCTATGGCCGCGACCGGGCCGGGCTGGCCGCAACAGTCATAACCTACCGGGCGCGCTCGGCCGTGCGCGAGATCGGCAAGGTGATGGGCCTGACCGAGGATGTGACCTCCGCACTGGCCGGCACCGTCTGGGGGTCGTGGGGGACCGAGGTCAACGCCGACCGGGTACGCGCGGCGGGGCTAGAGCCGGACGATGCGCTTCTGATGCGGGTCATCCATATGGTGGACGAGATGGTCGGATTCCCGCGCCATCTGTCGCAGCATGTTGGCGGTTTCGTGCTGACGCGCGGGCCTCTGGTCGAGACTGTGCCCATCGGAAATGCGGCCATGCCGGACAGGACCTTCATCGAATGGGACAAGGACGATATCGAGGCCCTCGGCATCCTGAAAGTAGACGTGCTGGCGCTGGGAATGCTGTCCTGCATTCGCAAGGCTTTCGAGCTGCTGGACACCCACTACGGGCGCGCACTGACGCTGGCGACGGTCCCCGGCGATGATCAGGGTGTCTACGACATGATTTGCAGGGCAGACACGCTGGGGGTCTTCCAGATTGAAAGCCGGGCGCAGATGTCGATGCTGCCGCGCCTGAGGCCACGGTGTTTCTATGACCTTGTTATCGAGGTCGCGATTGTCCGGCCCGGACCCATTCAGGGCGACATGGTGCATCCTTATCTGAGGCGCAGGAAGGGGCTTGAGCCCGTGGTCTTCCCCTCACCCGGACCGGAATACGGGCCGGGGGACGAATTGCAAAAGATCCTTGGACGGACCATGGGCGTGCCGCTCTTTCAGGAACAGGCGATGAAGATCGCCATGGAAGCCGCCCAGTTCTCGCCATCAGAACTGAACGAGCTGCGCCGGGCACTGGCGACTTTCCGCAAACGCGGCACGATCCAGAAGCTCGAGGACAAGATGGTCGCTCGCATGGTCGGGCGCGGCTACCAGCCCGAGTTCGCGCAGCGTTGCTTTGACCAGATCAAGGGGTTTGGCGAGTATGGCTTCCCGGAAAGCCACGCCGCCAGTTTTGCGCTGCTGGTGTGGGTCTCGTGCTGGCTCAAGCACCACTATCCGGATGTCTTCTGCGCGGCGCTGCTGAACTCCCAACCGATGGGCTTCTATGCACCTGCCCAGATCGTGCGCGATGCGCGGGAACATGATGTCGAGGTGCGCCCTGTGGATGTGAACCTCTCGGACTGGGATTGTACTTTGGAAGAAATCGCCTCCGGGCAGCATGCTGTGCGCCTTGGCTTGCGCCAGGCTGATGGTGTGGGTGAGGACGCCATGACCAGGCTCGCCCAGAACCGACCCTATGCCTGTGTGGACGAGTTGCAGATCCGCGCCGGACTCAGGATCGGCGAGATCGAGAAACTGGCCGAGGCGGATGCCTTCCGGTCGCTGGGGCTGGATCGGCGGCAGGCGCTGTGGGAAGTTCGAGCACTTGGACGCACGCGCGCCATGCCGCTCTTTGTCCATGCCGAGGCGAAAGGGAACAGGGCCCGGGAGCACGGGGCGGAGCCAGAGGCACAGTTGCCCGAAATGGCTCAGGCCGAACACGTGATCGCAGATTACAGGTCGCTGAAGCTGTCGCTGAAAGCCCATCCGCTGAGCTTTCTGCGCGCACAGCTTGCAGGTGCAGGGATTGTACAGAACTCGGCGCTTGCAGGTTTCAGAAATGGCCGCCGTGCCACTGTTGCGGGCGTGGTATTGGTGCGACAGCGCCCAGGCACTGCAAAGGGTGTTGTCTTCATGACCATCGAGGACGAAACCGGGGTCGCCAATATCATCGTCTGGCCAAAGGTGCTGGAGCGTTTCCGGCCCGTCGTCATGGGCGCCCGCATGGTCAGCGTGCAGGGCCGCGTGCAATCTGCGGACGGGGTGCTGCATCTGGTGGCAGAGCGGCTGGTGAACCGCAGCCCCATGCTGGACGGGCTGGCAGATACCGAAATGCCCGTGCCGCTGGCCCGCGCCGACGAGGTCGTGCGCCCCGTGCCTGAAGGCACCACTGGTCGGCGCCACCCGCGCGATATGCGCATCCTGCCCAAGTCGCGGGATTTCCACTGATCCTTTGGCCCAAATCTGGGGTTTGCCCCATCGGGCTGTTCCCCTGACCCGAACTTCATCCCGGGATATTTGCCCGTTCCGGGCCACGCGGAGGCTCTGCCTCCGCACCTCCGAGGTATTTTCCGCAAGATGAAGGGCGCGGCCCTCGTTTCAGATCCATGCCCAGGCACCCAAATCATAAATCCCAAACCATCACAATACCGGCTGGACATCCCGGCACGCCCAGCGTGACAGTCAGGTAAAGGAGATCGACATGCCAACACCCCGTATCGCCCTGATGGGAATGATTCTCGAATCCAACCGCCATTCGCCGCCCGCAACACGCGCGGATTTCGAAAGCCTCACATGGCTCTCTGGTGATGCCCTGATCGCCGAAGCCCGCAAGCCGACCCCCGTTCTTGCCACAGAATTCGCCGCCTTCGTGCGCGCCATGGATGCGACAGGGCCGTGGGAGCCCGTGCCGCTGACACTGGCCGGGTGCCACCCCAAGGGACCCGTCGAGGAAGCAGTGTTCGAAGCCTATGCCGCCGAGATCCAGACGGGGCTGACGCAGCCAGTCGATGCTGTCTATCTCTGTCACCATGGCGCCATGGTCGCCACGCATCTTGATGATCCGGACGGTGCGTTGGCCAAGCAGGTGCGCGCCGCGGTGGGCCCAGGTATCCCCATCGTGCAGACGCTGGATCTGCACGGCAACATCTCGGACGCCATGTGCGAGGCCGTGGATGTGATCTGCGGCTACCGCACCAACCCGCATGTCGACATGATCGAGCGCGGAGAAGAAGCCGCGCATCACCTTCGGCGCATTCTTGCAGGTCAGGCCGGTCCCAAGGTTGCTCATGTGAAATTGCCACTGGCACCGGCCTCCATCGGGCTCCTGACAGCGTCCGGGCCTTATGGAGAGATGATCGATTTTGGCCAAAGGCGGCAGGCGGAACTGGCGGGCAAGATCCTCAACGTGTCGATCTTCGGGAATTTCATCTTCTCGGATGTACCCGAGAACGGCGTATCCGTTGTCGTGACGGCCCGGGAAGATGCGGGCCTTGCCGAAGATCTGGCCAAGGAAATCGCAGCGCTCGGCTGGAAGGATCGCGCCCGTTTTGTGAAACCGCTCACACCGGTGGAAGACGCGGTTGCCATGGCTTCCGCCAAGGGCCGCGCGCCGGTGATCTATTCGGATTCAGGTGACAACCCCGGCGGCGGCGGGTCCGGGCGCACCACGGAACTGCTGACAGCCCTGCACGAATCCGGTGCGAAAGACGTGTACTATGGGTCATTCTTTGACGCTGAACTGGCCACCGAGGCGCACAATCTGGGGACAGGCACGACCTTCACCGCACGCTTCAACCGCAGCACGGGAAATCAAAGCTGGGAGCAATGGGACCGCCCCTTCGAAGCGGAGGCGAAGGTGCTTGGGCTCCATGATGGCGAGATATCCGGCAGGCTTGGCATATTCGCAGGGCGCCACATGCATCTGGGCCCCTCGGCATTGCTGGAAATCGGCGGCATCAAGGTCGTGGTCATCTCGGACCGCACGCAAACGGCGGACCCGGTTTTCTTCGAGATGTTCGGGCTGGACATTGCGGACGCACGCACGATCTGCGTGAAATCACGTGGACACTTCCGTGCGGGTTTCATCCCGTGGTTCCCGCCGGAACAGGTTTTCGAGATCGACACCGCCGGCCTGACATCCCCGGTGCTGGACCGCTGGCCGCTGGACAACATCCCACGCCCCAGCTACCCGCTCGACGCGGACATGGAATGGGAACCGGGACTGACCTAGTGGATTGACTCAATCATTTGGCACCCTCGCTTTCTGGCAGCAATGATTTCATCCGGATCGGCGCGCCACACGAAGGGTTTTGCGCCGGTTTGGTTGTGCTCTTCGGTGAACCGGTTGATCGTGGCTTGCAGGTCGACTAGCGAGTGGAAGACGCCATGTTTCAGGCGGCGGCGTGTCAATTTGGCGAAGAACCCTTCGACCATTGCCCGGCAGTGCATTGAAAAAGCATGAGAGGGGGCATTCAGCCATGAGCTTGATGTGGGAATGAAATGAAATGTCCAGCGCGGATGTCGCTGTAACCATGCCCGCACTTTCGAATGCTTGTGGGTACAGTAGTTGTCCAGGATCACGTGGATGACTTTTCCCGGTGGGACGTCGCGCTCGATCTGGTTCAGGAACTTGATGAATTCCTGATGCCTGTGCCGCTGCATGTTGCGCCCGATGACTTCGCTTGTCAGCACATTGAGCGCTGCAAACAGGGTCGTCGTGCCGTTTCGTTTGTAGTCGTGCGTCATGGTCTGCGCGCGGCCCTTTTTCAGCGGCAACCCTGGCTGCGTGCCCCTCTCGTGCAGGAAACCTGCACTGCCGGGCAGTGGATCAAGCGCCTGGATTTGGCTCTTTTCATCGACACTGAGCACCACGGCATGGGCTGGCGGGCTGACATAAAGTCCGACCACATCGCGCAACTTCTCGGCAAAGGCGGGATCATTGGAGAGCTTGAACTGACGCCAGCGGTGCGGGCTGAGCCCATGCGCCTTTCAGATGCGCTGCACCGTCACGCCCCCCAGGCCCATGGTGTTCGCCATCGCCCGCGCCGTCCAGTGCGTCGCCTCATGCGGTGGCTTTTCCTGCGTCAGACGGATCACGTCATCGACGCGCTCCTGCGGCGTTGGGGCTTTGCCGGGCGGGCGGGTCGCGTCGGACAACAACCCTGAAACCCCAGCGTCCGCGTACCGAGCCTGCCACCGCCAGACCGTCGCCTTGGACTTGCCGGTCGCCTTCATGATCGCCTGCGTTCCGGTGCCATCGGCGCTTAGCAATACAATACGCGCCCGCCAAACATGCTTCTGGGGTGCGTTGCCGTTCGAGATGATAGCCTCAAGTCGCTTGCGATCCGACGGCGAAACGGTGAATGATATTCCTGTGCGCAGGCATGCAGACCCGCACAATCAATTCCCCAGGGGAACCCCAATTCGGACTCTTTTGAATGGGCCAATCCACTAGGGTAAATGTCAACGTGGGTGACTTGCCTGCACGGGGAGGTGACAAGTACTGTTATGGGTCATTCGACAAGTATAGATTCTCAGCCGGACGATGCGTCAGAAGGGCTGATGATTACTCGGCATCCGGGAAAAAAAGCAACGAACCAAATCTGGTTTTCTCGAATTCTCCAAAGCGTAGATGTAACCGTCGGTTTAAGATACTCAATCGAGCGTGACAGTCTCGAATACAAACGAGACTTTCAGAATTTTCGACCCGTCGATAATAGAGATGCGCCTGCATATCTATACTTCGACCGGCAGACAAATACGATTCCGGACGATCTCGGAGACGCCTTTAAGATATACGATGGGCTGCTCGTAGTCTCTCAAAACCTACGAGAGGTTTTGTCGTCATTCGATCTTGGACAAACAAAACTAATCGAAGTCCCAATCTGTCTGTCAGACGCCAAGACCGTGTCATCCTATCCTCCGCACTACATCCTTCATGTGGCCGAGACCAAAGAATGCTTTGTTCCAGAGGCGTCTGAGAAGGTCAAACGTCAAGTCTGGTGGGGAGAAACAGAACCGAGACCAGACGCGCCGTGGATTGCAGATCCAAGCAGCGACATTCTCGCCGTACGTTCGTCGGCAGCTGTCGGTGTGGATCTTTGGGCCGATCCAACGCTCAAGGAACGGATCTTCTTCAACGATCGGTTGAAACGCGCAATCGATCAGGCTGAGGTCAGTCAAAAAGGATTGGAGCCGGTTCCCGCGACGATCCTAGATTAAACATTCGGCTACTTCCAAAAATGCGCTGCTCATGAATCGAGGGGGATACGATGAGCATCTTTGGATTTGATATTCACCATAACTTTCCCAGTTCTGTGCTGACCCAGTTTGACTCGGAGCTTAACCGTCTCTTCCAGGACGGTAATCCTAGTGACCTGCCCCCAAATTTCGGACCATTCAAAAAGAGAGTTTGTTCTCGTCACGTTCAAAGCAACGAGGAGAACGAAGAATGCGCAAGTCACGTTTCACAGAGGAACAGATCGTCGGGATTTTGCAGGAGTATGCTGCGGGTGCCAAAGT
>JBGCFK010000306.1:0-3955 GCA_045106875.1 Paracoccaceae bacterium
CCTCTCCCGGTGCAGCATGAGATAAGCCAGCAGCCGGTATTCCAGTGCCGTGACCTGCACGGGCACACCGCGGATCGCGACACCCATGCGGTTGGTGTCGAGGCTCAGGTCCCCCGATTCCTGCAACGCCGCCGCATGACCCCCGGCGCGGCGGACCAGCGCGCGCGCCCGTGCGATCAGTTCCTCCATACGAAAGGGCTTGGGCAGATAGTCGTCTGCACCTGCCTCGATGCCTTCGACCCTTTCCTGCCATGTGCCGCGCGCAGTCAGCACGAGCACCGGCATCGTTCTGTCATTGGCCCGCCATCTCTTGAGAACGGCAAGCCCGTCGAGCGCAGGCAGTCCGAGGTCGAGCACCACAAGATCGTAGTCTTCGGTGTCGCCAAGGAACCACGCATCCTCACCATCGCCGGTCAGTTCGACGCGGAATCCCGCCGCGGTCAGGGCCGCCTGCAAGTCGGTGGCGATACGTGGATCATCCTCGACGGCGAGCGCGCGCATATCAGTCGTCGTTCTCTTCGTGTTCGACTTCAAGCACTATGCCGGTCGCGGCGTCGATCTCCATCTCGTAAAGCCGCCCGTCCGGGGACACCAGTTCCAACTCGTAGATCCAGCGCCAGTCGTCGCGTTCGAGCTCGATCTCGATCACCCGACCAGGACGCACCGCCGTTGCCGCCGTCAGGATATCCGACAACGGCAGGACCTCACCGGCCTCGAGCGCACGCCGCGCACGATCATGATCGTCGCGATCCGCCAGAGTGGGGGCTGATATGAGCGACAGGAGGAGAGCGAGGCGTTTCATGGGCACAGTTTCTACCGTGGGGAAGCTGACAACAAGCTGACAATTGGGGTCAGCCCAGCGTCAGGCGAGTTGGCGCAAAAGGGGTCATCGGTGGCCATCCCGGCTGCCTTGGCAAAAGGAGACACGTCATGAAACGCACCATTCTCTTCACAGCAGCGCTGGCAAGCGTGGTCGGCATGTTCGCCCTCGAGGCAAACGCGCAGCAAGAAACCGCTCCCGTTCAGGAACAGCAACGCATGAGCGTGGCGCAGATCGCCACCATGCTCGAAGACCAGGGATATACCGTGCGCGAAATCGAACTGGAGCGCGGCCGCTATGATGTCGAGATGATCGACAGCAAGGGTATGAAGGTCGAAGCCTATCTCGATCCGGCGACAGGGGCAGTCCTGCCCTATCGTGATGATGATGACGAATACCGCGGCGATCGGGATGACGACGACCGCTATGAACGCGACGACGACTGATGGCGGACGCCTCCGATACAGCCATGGTCCGGGTCTGGGACCCCCTGATCCGGATCGGCCACTGGGTGTTGGTGGTGGGGTTCGCCATCGCCTACCTCAGCGAAGGCGAACCGCAATGGCTCCACAGCTTTGCGGGCTATGCCATCGTGGTGACGTTAGCGATCCGCCTTCTCTGGGGCCTTGTCGGCCCCCGCCGTGCGCGGTTCTCAGACTTCGTTACCGGACCCGCCCGCGTTCTGAGTTATCTGCGCGACCTCGCCACGGGCCGCGCGGAGCGCCATGTCGGGCACAGCCCCGCTGGTGGCGCGATGACCGTCGCCCTGCTCTTTGCACTGGCTCTTACGGCGCTTTCGGGCATGGCCACGCTCGCGGTTGAGGAAGGCCAGGGCCCGCTGGCTGGGATCGCTACGCCACAGTCCCTGCCCGCCTGGATGGCGGAGAAGGATGACGATGATGATCTCTATGAGAGCGCGGAACATGGCGAAAGCGGTGAGGCCTTCGAAGAGATCCACGAACTCGGCGCCAACGCAACCCTTCTGCTGGTGTTCATGCATCTGGCCGGTGTGCTCTGGGCCAGCCGCGCCCATGGCGAAAACCTTGCGCGGGCAATGATCACCGGCCTCAAGCGCCGCGACACATGATGGATGGCGGTCGAACCCAACTTCGTGTTTGGCCGCCCGGGACGCAGGCAGCGGGATCGAGTGGGGTGGGACAGCCACGCGTTCCATGGACGATCCCAGAAACAAGGTGGCGCGTCGCATAATCCGAATGCGCCGCCTTTAAGTCTTTGTTCTTGATTGCCATTTTTCTCGACTACCTTTGCCCAGCGTGAGAAATCAAACGGTCGAAACACGAACACATGCTGCACATTTGGTCGTGCAACTCTCTGGAGCCTCCGACCAATCTCCACCATCCATCACTGGAAACCCGTGAAGCGCGTGTTCAAATGACCGCGTCTTCAGTCATTTAAGACCTTGGTGCATTTTGCAGCATGGGCCTACTTGGGCTCGGAGCAGTCTTTCGCCGCATCGCAGAACCGTGGCGCTCATGAGAGCGCGGGATTCCGCCCCTATGTGCAACTGACCCCAGGGATTTCCCGAAACGCTGTGATCAATTGAGAAGAGACGGGTGGCGCCAGGCCCATGTGAGCGCCCCCTTGGCGTCGGGAGGAAAGCCGCTGTCATCCGGCACGGGCCAGGCCACTGTGTCGGGATGCCCGACCAGATCGAGAGCGGCCTGAGCGTCTTCGACCCTGAGCCAGCCGAAGGCGACCTCGGTGTCTTCATTGTCGAGGATTGCGAAGGTCCAGTACCCCATGCGTGCCAATTTGCAGATCTCGGTAAACGAAATCTGAACGCCCGCTTGCGCGACTCAGATGTTCGCTTTACGTTCCGATCATGCCAGACAAAGATCCATCCCTGCCTCCACGCATGCCCCTTGGCGTCGAGCGCGCCATGCCTGTCCAATCTACCTGAAGAGCGAGGGCCGCATAGGTCTCTTCCGGATCATATCGCACACATCGTCCGCAAAGACCTGCCTTGACGAGCATGGCTTCGATATCCTGATCGTCCACAGCACACCATCCGATCAGGCGGTTGCGGTCGCGGTTGCGTTCACGGTTCAGCCGGCATGTGGCGATTTTGCCCTGAAGGCGCTTCACGCGGGCCGTTGCCGCCTCTGCCAGTGCGCCGCGCTCATCGCATGTGATCCCGCGCAGTCGCACGGCGATCTGGTTGATTTGGATTGTGTCACCATCGAGCACATGGCTGATGGGGCCATTGAGCTCTGCCTGATTTGCCGTGCGCTCCTGGTTGGATGGAAAACATCCTGGCACCATAAGGAGAGAGCCGCTGATGAGCAGGATGATAAGACTGGTTTTCATTTTGGCCCTTCATCTTCTACTTCACCATCATCGTTCCCGTGCTCTTCTGAACTCCGGGTGGTTTCAACCGGCTTTCTTGGGGACAAGGTCTTGCGTGGCAGGTGAAAGGAGGATTCCGGGGCATCCATTGCGCGGTGAGCACTTCGAAGTTCACATTGAGTTTCACCACGTGATCTTCCGCTCGCGTGAGTTCTGGCGAGTGTAACGGTCTCTGGCCGCCCCGGTTGCCCGGGGCGGCCTCTGGCACCTGCCTCAGTTGCGGTTCCAGATCAGGGCGAAGACGTCCTCGTCGTCCTGACCCGCCTCGCGGCCGAGATTGGCATAGAGCCGTGAGGGCAGTTCCGGCCCGTCGAAGCTGGCCGAGATGTAGTCCTGGCCTGACTGGGCCGTCTTCTGCCACGCGGCACCGACCTCGAAGCCGTTGTCAGTGAAGATCCGCCAGTTCGGGCCCTTGGGCGAGGGGTTCGCGATGGGCACGAAGCGGATGCCGCATTCGATGGTCATGGTCTTCAGGAAGCCCTCGAAGCTGTTGTCCTGGGTGTTGCGGGTGACGCGGCCGATGGTTGCCATGTGAGTGATCCTTTCTCGATCTGTCTGGCCGGGGAGCCTCTCTCCCCGACGATGGTCGTCGAAGAAGACCCGTGCACGGACCGCTCCGAACCCGGTACGGGCCGGAACAGAGTGAAGGACCCGCCGGGGCGGCAAATTTGCCTGCGCGAGGAATGGGCCGACAGGCACTGGGGAAATTTGTCGTCCAGGCGGGTTTCGGGGCGGGACGGTTCGGGTCAGACGTCTCATCAAGTCGGG
>JBGCFK010000307.1:0-10832 GCA_045106875.1 Paracoccaceae bacterium
GCTGGCTCACCAGATCGTCCGCAAAGGCATCAGCGTCCGACACGATCGTGGTCACCACGATCTGGCGGGGCGCTAGCCAGAGAGGGAAACGTCCGGCATAGTTTTCAATCAGGATGCCCATGAACCGCTCGAACGAGCCAAGGATCGCGCGGTGCATCATCACCGGGCGCTTCTTGTCACCTTCCGGGGTCACATATTCCGCGCCTAACCGCTCCGGCAGGTTGAAATCAGCTTGGAACGTGCCGCACTGCCATTCCCGCCCAATCGCATCAGTCAGCTTGAAGTCCAGTTTCGGGCCATAGAACGCGCCCTCGCCGGGATCCACCGCGTAGTCATTTGTGACCTTGCGCACGGCGGCTTCCAGCGCGGCCTCGGCCTTGTCCCAGATCTCGTCAGATCCTACGCGCTGCTCGGGACGGGTTGAGAACTTGATGTCGAAGCTTTCAAATCCAAAATCCGTGTAGATGCCGGATAGCAGTTGGATGAATCGGGCGGTTTCATCCTCGATCTGATCCTCGGTGCAGAAGATGTGCGCGTCATCCTGCGTGAAGCCACGCACCCGCATCAGCCCATGCATGGAGCCCGAGCTTTCATACCGGTGACAGGACCCGAATTCGGCCAGGCGCAGTGGCAAATCCCTGTATGATTTCAAGCCGTTATTGTAGATCTGTACATGGCAGGGGCAGTTCATCGGCTTTAACGCATTGACGCGTTTCTCGTTCGCATGTTCCTCGTCAATCTCAGTGATGAACATGTTCTCGCGGTACTTGTCCCAGTGGCCCGAGGCTTCCCACAGCTTGCGGTCAACGACCTGCGGGGTCTTGATTTCCTTGTATCCTGCCTTGGTCAGTTGGCGCCGCATGTAATCTTCCATGCTGCGATAGACCGACCAGCCATTCGGATGCCAGAAGACCATTCCGGGGGCTTCTTCCTGCAGGTGGAAAAGCTCCATATCCTTGCCGATGCGACGGTGGTCCCGCTTTGCGGCTTCTTCCAGCATGTGAAGATGTGCTTCGAGGTCTTTTTTGTTTTTGAAAGCAACTCCGTAGATGCGCTGGAGCATCTTGTTGTTCGAGTCGCCTCGCCAGTAGGCACCAGCCACGGACATCAGCTTGAAGGCGTCCGCAGGGACTTGCCCGGTATGCTGAAGGTGAGGGCCGCGGCAAAGGTCCTGCCAGTCGCCATGCCAGTACATGCGGATGGCCTCGCCCGCTGGAATCGCGTTAACCAATTCGACCTTGTACGGCTCGCCCGTTTCTTTGTAATGGGCTATTGCCTTGTCACGATCCCATGTCTCGGTTCGCACCGGATCGCGCAAAGCAATGATATCGCGCATCTTTTTCTCGATGGCGGCGAAGTCCTCTTCCGAGAACGGCTCGTCACGGTCAAAATCGTAGTACCAGCCATTGTTAATAACTGGCCCGATGGTGACCTTTACGTCAGGCCAGATCTCCTGCACCGCGCGGGCCATGATGTGGGCGCAGTCGTGGCGGATTAGCTCCAGCGCTTCCGCCTCGTCCTTGCCGGTAACGATCGCCAGCGCGGTGTCCTTTTCGAGCGGGATCGACAGATCCGACAGCGCACCATCTATCCGGCACGCAAGTGCCTGTTTGGCAAGGCTTTTCGAGATGTCCGCTGCCACCTCAGCGCCCGTTGTGCCAGCGTCAAATGTACGCTCGGCTCCGTCGGGAAGGGTGACTTTGATCTGGGCGGACATCTTCCGGTCTCCTTGGCAGAACGCATTGGACCGGGGGTACATCGCGGAAGGTTACTGACCTGTCAAGCAGGCCTTGCCGCCGGGATTTCCCCCGTATGGCATGTGTATGGCAAGCGTATGGCAAGCGTATGTACAAGATCTCGACCGCACGTCGCCGATTGTCTCGGCTGGACCGGGGCGCAGACAAACGGAGTTGCAAGAAAAGCTGGCGAGTGTCTCCCTGTCACGATCTAGGGCGGAGGGGGCGCCTTGAATTGGGTCAGTTCGGCACCCCCAGTTCTTACAGACCGGGCCCTCGGTGGAGTTTGCCGATCCTCTTGAAGGGCGTCTTGAAGCCTAGCACTGTCGGCTCGTCCGCTTCGTGAGGCGCCGTGTAGTCACTGGACCTGACCATGCCGCCGGAGCTTCCGGCCTCGACCTGTTCGAGCGCGTCATCGGACAGAATTGCGGGCTCTTTCGTTTCCTCTTGCGTCATTGGTTTCGCCTTTGCTCAAAGGTATCTGTACGCCGCCCCGAACCTGTCATGGAAGCGGTGTCGCGCTGCCGCTGGCCCGGCGAGTCGGGTCTTCCAGATCGGGTTCGGAAAGAGAGCTTCTGAGATCTTCCTGAAACGGGCTGACCCCGGCGCCTGCAATCTGATGGGTCTTGTCGAGCACCGCATTGGACGAACTCACCCTCGTCATTCTGTCGATGCCAATACCACCCTGGGCTTGATCAAGGTCCTCGTCGGCGACCACTTGGGCGGGGGGCTGAATGTCTTTGGTCATATCAGTTGTACCTCGTTAAATTCTCTGATGGCGCGAACTTGGGCTATTTTCGAATCCCGTTCTGTAACAAATGCACATTCTGCGGGATGCCTGTTTCGGGATTCCTGTCTGGCCGCGGTCAGACCAGAGTCTGGAATGTGCGTTCCGCGACCTGTTCATAAACCGCCAGAGTTGCGCGCTGCATGGAGGCGACCGTGTAGGCGGAGTGAATGCGTGCCCGGCCCGCGAGCCCCATGTGCGCGCGTTCGGACGGGTCCATCTCCAGCGCCTGGTGCATCGTCTGGGCGAGGGCCTGCGCGTCTCCGGGCGGGTAGAGCCAGCCCGTCGAGCCATGCACCACGGTTTCCCGCGCGCCGCCATGGTTGGTTGCGATCACGGGTTTGGACATGGCCTGAGCCTCGACAATCACGCGCCCAAAGGCTTCCGGCTCGATCGAGGCCGACACCACGACAGAGGCCAGCTTGTAAGCGGCCGCGATGTCCTGAGTGCCGCCCGTGATATAAATCACGTCGCCCGTGCCGGTTTCGGCAATCTTCTTTTCCAGAACGTCCTGAAACCCGCCGGCGTCGTCGCCAACCAGCAGTACGGCGAAGTCTGATCCGCGGATCTCCTTCAATCGCGCTGCGGCCTCGACCACGCTTTCCCCGCCTTTCCAGCGGGTCAGGCGGCCCGGCATGAGCACGATGGACCGGGCCTCCTCGATCAGCCCCCATTTGTCAGCCAGCTTGATTGCGCGTTCATTGCCAACGGCTTCCTCGGCGAATACCGAGATGTCCGCGCCGCGGGGGATCGTGACGATCTGGTCGTCCGGCACACCGTGGCGTTCGCGGATCAGGCCGCGGATGAACTCGGAGATGGCAATGACCGGCTTTCCACGGGCCATGACGGAATTATAGGTCCGCTTGAAGGGCAGGTCTTCGTTGTAGGTCCCGTGGTAGGTCGTGACAAAAGGGACGCCCATGGCGCGCGTCGCCCAATATGCAGACCATGCCGGAGCACGGGAGCGCGCATGCACAACATCCACGCCTTGTTCGCTGATCAGCCTGCGCAAAAGCCGCGCGTTCTGCCAGAGGGTCAGCGGGTTCTTCGAGTCAGCGTTCATGTGAATGACTTCGCCGCCCGCGCGGACAACGCGAAACTCCAGCCTGCCACCCGCCGTCGCGACCATCGCACGTCCACCCGCCCGGATGATCGCCTCGACCATCTCAAGCGTGCCACGCTCGACCCCGCCTTGATCCAGCTTGGGTACGACCTGCAGAACAGTCAGGCGATTGTCGTTCTTTGACCGCGCCGGGGCGAGCGTATACGAGCCCTCCGACGCGCCCGCCAAGGCGTCATCACCAGATCTGGCAATAGGAGACTCCGCGGTCATGATTGCTGCTGCCACCCTCAACATTAGTCCTAACCAGAAGATTGCCTATCACAGAATGCCCGCCAAAGGCGATGGGGCAAACCTGCCAGGGATTGTTTTTCTTGGTGGTTTTCGTTCCGACATGACCGGGTTGAAGGCTGAATACGTTCAGGAATGGGCAAACGCGAGGGGGCGTGCGTGCCTGCGCTTCGACTATCGCGGGCATGGTGCGTCCTCGGGTAAGTTCGAAGAACTGGGGATCGGCGATTGGTGTGCCGATGCGCGAACGGCCTTGCAGGAACTGACAGAGGGGCCGCAGATCCTGATTGGATCGTCCATGGGTGGCTGGATTGCGCTGTTGTTGGCACGTGAGATGCCTGAGCGCGTGGCTGGTATCATCGGCCTTGCTGCTGCGCCGGACTTCACCGAAGACGGTATGTGGGCCAGATTCTCCTCAGAGCAGCGCCTTGCGCTGCAGGATGCGGGCAGGATCGAATTACCGTCAGAATACTCGGATGATCCCTATCCGATCACCCGGCACCTGATCGAGGACGGGCGGCAGAACCTGGTATTGCGGGCACCGATACCCGCGCGCTTTCCAGTAAGATTGTTGCATGGCACCGCTGACCCCGATGTGGATATGGCCGTCGCGGTGCGTCTGCTTGAGGTGCTGGACGGCCCCGATGTGCGGCTGACTCTGCTCAAGGGGGCAGGGCACCGCCTGTCCGAGCCGTCAGATTTGGCGTTGCTGGGCAACACTCTTCTGGAGGTCACCGAAGCGTCCGGGTCTGGCGGAGCCCGCTGACGCGGGCACGACATGCCCTCGCGCCGTCGCAGTCAAAATGTGCAAGCACATTTCTTTGCTGGCGCGAGGTGCGGGCGCCCGGCCTCGGCTGCTGCGCAGGTGGGCGAGATCGCTTAGAATGGCAGCGCTTCGCCGTTGTATCCTTCGAACACTCCTGTGGTCTCCATCGACAATGTATCGAACCGGGCGAGCAGACCTGCCGCGCTTTCCGCCACCGAGATATCAGCGTTGTCGCCGCCCATATCCGTGCGCACCCAGCCGGGGTGGTACGAGCCGACCGCGATGCCGCGCGGCTTGAGTTCAGCTGCCAAATTGCACGCGACATTGGTCGCAGCCGCCTTTGAGGCCCGGTACAGGTAGCCGTTCCCCGGTGCGAGCTCGGAAGATCCCATCTTCGACGAGATGATCGTGATCTTCCCGCCGGGCGCTGAGATATTCCCCAGAAATGCACGGATCGAAAGGAAGGGCCCCGCGACATTGGTCAACATGACGTCCGACCATGCGTCCAGACCGCTGTCCGGAGCGTCCATGCCGCCGCGTCCGCGATAAACGCCAGCATTGCAGATCAGGAGATCAATGGGACCGAGGTTCGCCGCCGCGGCCTGCATCGAGTCTTCGTCCGTCACGTCAAACGTAACCACCTGGTCGACCATGTTCTCAAGTTCGGTCGCGGCCTGCCCGGTTCGCACACTGACGATCACCCGGTCACCACGGGCCTTGGCCTGCTGTGCCATTTCGCGCCCGATCCCGCGGCTTGCGCCAACAATGAAAGTGGTCTTGGGCATTGGTTGTCTCCTTCACCATGTCTATGGTTTCTTTAACCACGACAGCGCGAAACACAACGGCTGCAGGTCAAACGGGAGCTCCATATGGTATCGCAGTACAAACATGCCCTGATCATAGGTGCTGGCAGCGGGCTGAGCGCGTCGCTGGCCCGGCTGTTCCAAGCCAACGGGATGAAGGTCAGCCTTGCGGCCCGCGATACCGCCAAGCTGGACGCGCTGGCCGCTGAAACCGGTGCCGCAGTCTATGCCTGTGATGCCGGGCAGCACGTTGATGTCGTCCGGCTGTTCGAGGCACTTGATGCGGGCGGTGCACCTGATGTCGTCGTCTACAACCCGTCTGCGCGGGTCAGGGGTGCGCTCGTCGATCTTGATCCGGCTGCGGTGCAGTCTGCCGTCCAGATCACGGCTATGGGCGCCTTCTTCGCGGCGCAGGAGGCTGCGAGGCGCATGATCCCAGCCGGGCAGGGTGCGATCCTCTTCACCGGAGCTTCGGCTGGCGTGAAGGGTTTCGCGCGCTCCACAACGTTTGCCATGGGCAAGTTTGCACTGCGAGGCCTTGCGCAGTCGCTTGCTCGCGAGTTGCATCCCCAAGGGATCCATGTGGGTCATTTCATCATCGACGGTGGTATTCGCAATCCCGCTCGACAAGGGCGTGAAGGTGATCCTTCCCGGCCCGATGCGTTACTGGAAGCAGACGCAATTGCGCGAAGCTATTGGCATTTTCTCGAGCAGGACCAGTCCTGCTGGTCATGGGAAATCGAACTGCGTCCCTGGGTCGAGACCTTCTAACCTGCGCCGCTAAGCGCCCGGAAGGGGTGGCAAATTCGGAAAGAATGGGAACTCCGGTTCGGGTTGCGGAGGTTCAGGGGCCGGAATATCGGGATCCATGCCGCCCATATCCACATGGTCCGGCATTTCAGGTGGTTTCATGCCTATATCCGGTGGCAATACCGGTGGTTTCATGCCCATGTCACCGGGCTTTTTGGGCGGCTTTCCGCCATCCATTAGCGTGCCGCCGTCTGATGCTAGCGGCAGCTTGGACACCACGGATTGTGCATCACCTTGCTGGCGGATCTGCCCCGGCACACGGGCTTGCGGCGCTGATGGCGGGGCTGCTGCCTGTGGTGGGCGTTGCGCTCCACCCTGGCGCTTGCCGGCTGGTTTGCCAAACGGTGCCAGAGACCCGACGGCGCCCTTCATCGCAGCCATCTGAGCGGCGCTTGGTCGATCCGTCCTGGGTGCGCCCCTACCGATACTCAGACGCGTTCCAGCCTGCGTCAGCGCAGGCCCACCGGCGGAAAAGTTCACCTGCCTGCCATGCAGCAATGTCACGTCCATCTTGCCCTCGGCGCGGCTGACCATGACGCTGGCGCGGTCTATCTCGACCACCTGATCCCCCATGCGCAGGCGTATCGGCTCTCCGCTTGATTGCAGCACGTTCGACAAATAAACATCGCCGGAGTTCAGTGTGATCACTGCAACTCCGTCCGCATCGCGGCCAAGCGACACATCGCTTCCCGGCGCCATGGAGATCTGGGTTCCATCCTTGTTCGACAGAACGATGTTGCCGCTCGACAGCTGGATATCGGCCTTATCATTGTCAGCGGCAAAGGCTGCGGGAGTTGCCAGTGTGATCCCGAGAAGCAGGGCCGAAATCCGCCGCAGGGAAATACCGAGGACATCTGTTCTCATATCGCACTCCAAACACTCAGCCGGATCACGCATCGACAATGATCTGGATGGCAACACCACTTCCTGCAGCCTTTGGTCATGGCTTGGACCTTGCCGGTGCGCGAAGGATAGCATGAGTCTCCTGTGCGAGGCCAATATGAGTTGCCTGCCGTTGCAATTCCGCCCGATCCGGCCGGGAAACACTGTGCTGACCATCGGCCAAGAGGTGCAGTCGTTCCCCGTGCCCAGTGATTGTAGCGGGGTGACCGGACAGGCTGACCTTGTTGCCTGACAGCAAAATGACATGCGTCGTCCCGTCCGAACGTGAGACAGGCACCGATCCCCGCGTCAGCGCCACGACATGCCCGGCCAGTGGTCACGCCAACATGCGTCCAGGGTGCAAGAGCGACATCGGTGCAGCAGATCATGTCCAGTTCAATCTGCCCGTTCGTGAGCTCCACCCAGTTGTCGTGCGGTTGCGGAGCCACGGGCGGCGGCGTAATGGCGATCAGGCGTCCCGGTCTCAAAAGTCCAGGCCCAGTTCCATGAATACCCGGAGATTTTGACTTTCGAACAGCTCGAGGTTCGAGAACCTGTGCGTGTACTCGGCGCCCAGGGTCATGTCCAAATCGTCGGTAAGACCCAGCACCAGCGCCGCGTTGCCACCCACCCAGAGATCCTGTCGGGATGTCGCCGGGTCAATTGTCGGGTTCGCTGTGTCATAGCTGAACCAGTCGACACTCGTCCCCAGCCGCAACAGCACCGGAACGCCCAGGAACCCCTCGGCTCGCGGCACTGCGGTCGAGGCAGTGGCACCGGTACGAACAGACACATAGCTTTCCTGATCTGCCGCAGCGGCGGTATAGCCGCCAAACGCGTACACCCCATACCCAAATCCGCCTGCGCGGCCACCCAGCTGGCCACCTGCGCGTATGGTCAGATTGTCAAAGGTGTCCGCGTCAAAATTCGAGAAAATCGCGCCGGAATAGTCCGTGTATCCAAGGTCAGACAGAAGCGACAGCGCGAGATCATCCGATAGTGGCAGGTTGAGAACCACCCCTGCGCCGATCTGGCCGTAATAGGGCGCGTTGTCCAGCATGCCCGCACCGCCGCTGATGAACGGTCGGATCGAGGCTCCCTCGCCCAGTGCAGGTATTTGCAGCCAGGGACCGATACGGCCGCGAATCCTCAGATTGTCCAACTGCTCTGTTGCAGAATAGATCTCGCTATCCAATGAGACTTCCGCAGCCAGCAGTGCGTTGGCGCTGAGGCCATGCGCCAGGTTCAGGTCAAGCCGCACGGTCGCAAGCTGGTCCGCCCGTTCTGCACCCGCCGCGACTTGAACAAGCGCATTGTTCGCAGCACTGAAGATGGGCACCGTGTCGTCGGTCGGCGAGGCCGTCGGATTCGTTTCATGTGCAAAACCAACCGTTGCGCGGCCCCAGACCTGTGTCCGGGGCGGCAGCCCGGCCCTGTCCCGGTGCACCTCGGCCAGCGCCTCATTGCCCACGCGATCATAGAGCCGCGCAAGACGGCGATGGGCTTGCAGGTTGTCAGGCTCCCGCACCAGCAATTGTTCCAAGGCTGCGATGGCAGCATCCGGGTCGCCCGCGGTTTCAGCGGCATCGGCAAATTGCAAGGTCGGAGCAGCGGCGAAGTCTTCGGCCAGCATTCGATTGTAGCCGGGGATGTCAGAGATGCGTGCATGTGCAGGTACGCCTGCAAACGCAAGCATGCCCAGGATGCAAATGACTCCAGAAAGACGATGCCCCCGCATGCCCCTCTCCCAAAATGAAGCCCCACCTTAGAAGCGGCCATGGCGCGACGCAATCTTACGGCGGCTTAACTGTCCGATCCTGGCACAAGATGGCAAAGATGGGACAGTTTCCGAGTCGGCGCCTGGTGTTTTGCTTTCCCGACGACGCCTCGTAAGCCGCGCGGGCCTTGGCATCCGGCGGGTAGAGGCCTTTGATCGGCGCTCCGCCTGAAAGCTGGTCGTTGACCCACCCCTCCATATGGTCCTGAGGCGGGCCGGATTTCGCGATCTTGGAAGCCAGATGTTGAGGAATGGCGCAAACGCCCTCGTTATCACCGACAATGATGTCGCCGGGGAAGATTGCAACGCCGCCGACTGATACCGGGCTGCCCAACTCGACCAGCATCAATCCGGCCATCGAAGCCGGTGACGCCACATTGGTGCAGCACACGGGCATGCCCGCGTCCCTGATCTCGGCGATGTCACGCATGGCACCATCCGTGACCGCTGCCGCCACCCCCCGGCGTGCCAATCGCATGACAATGTTACCGCCCAGCAGACCCACGTCCCGGTTGCCACCTGATTCCATCAGAAACACTGCGCCTTCTGGACAATCCTCGATGGCGGGGGTCATCAGGTTCTGCTTGTGGTCCATATATTGCTGATCCAGCAGATCCTCGCGCAGCGGCACATAGCGCAGAGTGAAGGCCGGGCCGGCGAAAGCCGGAAGGCCCGGATCCAGCGGCATCACATCCCGCAGCCCGGTATTGTGCAAACCGTGCAAGCGCATCAGTTGATAGGTGATAGTCGGCGTGGAAACGCCCGAGAGCGTTTTGAGAACGGCTTTGGACACTTTCTTCGCGGTCGGCTTGGTCATGGCGTTCTCGCTTTCTCTTCTAGTCGGATTCGACATAGGCCCAGACCGCATCGAAGTTTCCGACCTCAAGATCGCTGATGTCGATGAAGAATGCCAACGAACAGCTCTGCAAGGCAAATCCGAGGTCGTCGTCGTCCTCTACGGTCAGCAGTCGAATCGTGTCCGGCTCATCTCCACCGGCCTGATTGTACGGCGTCGATGGCCCGCCCATCCGGTGAGTTCCGTTCATGACGCCGCGGCGCCGTCCGGGGCCGCTCCATTCGGCGGAGCGGAATTTGCGCCCGTCAGCGGGTTCGGCCTGTTTGGCGAGCGCCTCGAACTGCGCGCCGACGCGCCTGATCGCGTGGCGCCAATACTCCTCGTGCTGGAACGCGTTGTGATTGACCGCTGCGAAGGGCAGGAAGGTCACCGGCCAGCGGCGAAACGACGTGACCTTGTTGCCTGCCCACCATCCCATTGGGTAACTGTCATCGAAGCTGTCCGGAAACGCGGGCTGCTGGCGCGGCGGGTGATGCGAGACATCCTCCTCGACAAGGATGACCGCCGAGCCGCCCGCAACGTCGACATCCGAAACATAGTTCGCAAAGAAGAACAGGGTGCCCGCATCGGGCAACAGGCCATCGAAAAGCTCGGGCGGGAGCGCGGCCAGATTGATCTGGGCAATGAAGTGCAGAGGGTGGCTCGGCTCGCCGCGGTTCGGGAGCCAGGGCCAGTCGATCTCGGGCGGCAGCGTCGGCGCACCGCCAAGCCAGCACCCGGGCGCGCCATCCAGAATATCGGTATCGGTCTTGACCAGCAGCACGCTCGGGATCGCGGCATCGGCGACCATGGCCGCAACTTTGTCAGGGTCCAACGCGGTGTCCTGGTCGGACGGGTCGCGATCTGTCATGTCTCACCGCCAATCCGGTTTTCGTTTATCGAAGAAGGCCGAGACACCCTCGTGCGCTTCGGGCGTCTCCCAGCTGTCAGCCAGCAAACCGATGGTCCGCTAGATGGTTGCAGCGTCGATCTCGGGACCGGGGGAGCGGGCCAGCGCCGTCGATGTCGCAACGGCGCCCGGGGCGGCTGAAGGGCAGGGTTTGAGCTCGGCCTCAACCGCGGCA
>JBGCFK010000308.1:0-14068 GCA_045106875.1 Paracoccaceae bacterium
TCGACGAACTTGCCATTGTTCCCGAAACCGACACGCGGATCGGGCGCGCCGTCGAACCAAAAACTGTCTTTGAGATGAATCTCCCAACCGCTTCCAGTATTGATAACCTCGACCTTGCCTTTGGTCTCGTGATTGCTGAGACCTTTGAATGACCCTGACCCGGCACCGCCTGCCAAAGAGGCACTCGCGGCCAACATCATCGCCAAACCCGTCGTGGCGGCTGCAAAGCGTTTCATCCTGTTATCTCCCTATATTGCGTCGGACGATAGTTACGACAGCTTCGTGTTCAGAAACAGACGTGCTCACGGTGAGGTGACATGCTGTCATTCCCGAATTGCGGCATATCTGGGGCAAGAAAACCGGGGCTACACAACTGATTGGTTCAGCCCTATAGTCATCGCGAAGGGGTCCTCACGGAGATCAATATGCGCTGCCCATTCTGCGGAAACTCGGACACTCAGGTCAAGGACTCGCGACCTGCGGAGGAAAACGTGGCGATCCGCCGCCGTCGCTATTGCCCTGCCTGCGGTGGGCGTTTCACGACATATGAGCGTGTACAGCTGCGCGATCTTGTGGTGGTCAAGAAGAACGGCAAGCGCGAGGATTTCGACCGGGACAAGCTGGCGCGGTCCATCCGAATTGCGATGCAGAAACGTCCAGTCGAGCCCGAACGGATCGAACAGATGATATCTGGCATTGTGAGGCGGCTTGAAAGCACCGGTGACACCGACATCGCGTCTGACCAGATCGGCGAGATCGTCATGGACAGTCTCGCCCGGATCGACACGGTGGCGTATGTGCGCTTTGCGAGCGTTTACAAAGACTTCCAGGCGGCAGATGACTTCGACAAGTTCGTCTCGGAACTCCGCCCGTCCTCGAAACCCGACGAAGGCTGAGCAGGCCGATGGAGGATGCGCGCTGGATGCAAAGCGCGCTGGCCCTGGCGCGGCGTCGCCTGGGGCAGACCTGGCCCAACCCCGCAGTCGGGTGTGTGATTGTTCAGGATGGCCGGGTGCTGGGGCGCGGGGCAACTGCGCCCGGCGGGCGGCCGCATGCCGAAACCATTGCCCTTGACGTCGCAGGAAACTGTTCGGGCGCGACGGCGTACGTAACGCTGGAGCCATGCGCACATCACGGACAGACCCCGCCATGCACGGACGCCCTTATTGCAGCGGGTATCTCACGCGTAGTCTGCGCAGTGCCGGACAGTGATCCACGCGTTGCAGGACGCGGAATCGAGCGGCTCAAAGCTTCGGGGATTGATGTAACCGTGGGGTGCCTTGCCGAGGCAGCACGTGCGATCAATGCAGGGTTTTTCTCCCGGATCGAGCGGGGGCGTCCCTGGGTAACGTTGAAGCTTGCGACCACGCTGGATGGTCGTATCGCCACCCGAACGGGCGAAAGCCGCTGGATCACGGGTCCCGAAGCACGACGACGGGTGCACCTGCTGCGGGCCCAATCGGACGCTGTCATGATCGGCGCCGGAACCGCGCGTACGGATAATCCGATGCTGGACGTGCGGGAGCTTGGTCTTGCGCGTAGCAAGCCCGTGCGGGTGGTCGTCGACAGCTCGCTTTCCCTGCCGTTGACACACAAGCTTGCGACAACTGCTGAAACCCAACCGCTCTGGCTTATGCACCGGGCCGAAGCAGACCCGGCCCGTGTAAGCGCCTTTGCCGGCATCGGTGCCAACACCATTGCAACAGACGCACATAACGGCGTTCTTGATATTGGCGAAGCACTGAGCCTGTTGGGCGCGCGCGGCCTGACCCGTGTTCTCGTGGAAGGGGGCGGACAACTCGCAGCGTCACTGCTGGACGCAGGATCGGTAGACGAAATTGCGCTCTTCACAGCGGGAAAGGCCTTTGGTGGCGACGGCACTCCGGCTGTACGGGGCTTCGGGCTGGACGTATTGGAGAACGCGCCGCAATTCGACCTGATCAGGATCGAAGCTGTCGGAGCCGATACTTTGTCCACCTGGCGTCTGACAGAGACCTCAACTACGCCAGATCCAGCTTTGTGACGCAAGCAAGCCTTGCAGGCGTGAAAGAAAGCCCGCCTTGCGCCCTGGCACACCGTCGGACAACCGCTCAACCACCAGCTCTGGCGTGCACGGCAAGCCGCTGACAGGATCAACATAAGCCGGATAGGCAATCAAAGCCGCCCATACCAACTGATCCAGACTGGGACGAGCAGCGCGGCGCGGGCATGGCGTGCCCAGATCGTGGGTCAGCCCCCAACCTGCATAAAAGGGCATGCCCAGACACGTGACAGGCTTCCCACGCAGGAGGGCCTCGAACCCCATGAGGGACGTCAGGGTCCAGACCTCGTCGCAAGTTTCCAGCAAACGCGTGGTGGAAGCCCGTTCAGCTAGAATGTTGGCAAGCTCAGCTACTTCGTCGGGTGGCACATGCCCGGCACGCAGACCGGCCTCAACATCGGGATGTGGCTTGTAGACGATCCATGCGCAGGGATTTGCGGAACGTGCGCGGCGCAGCAGGTCCAGATTAGTGCGCACGTCAGCGCACCCTCGTTGAATTGATGCGTCGTCTTCCACCTGACCTGGCACAAGCACGACCCGGCGACCCTCGGGCGGATCGACGCAGCTTGCTCTTGCCAGATTGTACTTGGTTATACCACTCGCTACGATGCGGGAGCGCAGAGCAGCCGCCCGCGCCTCGTCCCCCTGCCCGTCTGCGGCATCCGAAACCAGATCTTCCAGTTCGGATGGATGGTTGGGATCGAAGTAAATCCCTTTCCGGTCAAAAACCAGAGATGCTGCTTGAGTGAGCTCAGCCCCAAGCCCGACCGACCGCAGAAAACCATCTTCGACCATTCCCGCAGGCGTTCCCTGCTGATTGAGTTCTGCAACGGATTGCGTCGGAAACTTCGAGCCCCAGAGCCAGACGCGGCGATGCCCCCGATTGGCCTTGCGCGAAGCGTCCTCTTGCGTTTTGGAGAACTGCGGCGCGACGCGGGCCGGGCGAAACAGACGGAGGTTGCGCCGCTTCCAGAGACGGGCGCCCGCAAACACATCTCCCGATCCACCATCCGCATCACTTTCCGCGCGCAGTTGGCATGCAAGCACCGTGCACGCGGTTTCCAAATCGCACAACCGATCCCGCCATGGATCGTAGTAGACTGGATAGGCAAGATGACACCCGGCAAACAGGTCTGCGACCGACAGCCGCGCAGTGCGTCGGGAGCACCGGGTTTCATCCTCGGTCAACCCCCATCCCGCATAAAACGCAGTTCCGAAACAGCGAACGTGAGTTCCTGCAAGCAGCGCTTCGTATCCCATTTGAGAGCAGACCGTATAGACTGCCTCGGCACTTGCCAGCAGGTCCCACGGATTGACCGGATCGGTAAGGAGTTCCTCACCCTCTCGCAGCATCTGCCGTGTGAAATGGCCACGTTTACGCCCCGCTGCAACGACCGGATGCGTCTTGATGACAAGCCGCGCACCTGGGTTCTCGGTGCGCGCTGCTTCCAACATTCGGTGAAACGTCTCTGGGGTCGCTCCCGCTCCTTCAATCGAAGCGTCACCTGCGGTTTGATCAACTATCAGAACACAAGGATCAAACAGACGGCGTGGAACCCGCGGCGTGTATTTGCTAAGCCCGTGAGAGCGCACCAAATCCATCAGACGCTGTGTTTCGACATAATTGTGCGGAGTGCCATCCTGAAGATGCATCTCTAGTCGAGAGGGAGAATGTGCATCGAAATAGATGCCGACATCGTCAATTATTAGCGATGTCGTCGGGTCCCCTCCATTCCCGATGGAATGCAGAAAACCATCTTCGATCGTGATCACTCCGGCCCCACTATGCCGCGCCACCCAACGCCCACGGGCGGACACCGGCTTGCGGCCCCACACGCCGACAAGATCGCGCGTGCCGGGCCACCCTGTTGTGACCGGCAATCCGCTGAGTGCCAAAATCCTGCGCAACCGCGCCTGCCGGGCGAACCCAAGTGAATAGGCAAACAACCGCCCGGACGACCCCCCTGCTTTGTTGGAGCCTTTGGGCATCACGGGGCCAGATGCGCGTCAGAACCCGCCAACAGAGCGCGCGGCCCCGGCAGTGTTGACCAACGGCGTCACAGCTTGGAGGATCTTGAGCCAACGTACGAACGGGGCGGTGGTCACATAGATCGTGTCGCCGTCGCGCATCATGAAATCACGGGCGAGGAACATTCCGGCAGGTTGGGTAAGGTCTATGATATACGCGACACGCGTAGATTCCTCGATCGTCTGGCCAGGGAACAACCGCTCGGCAATTGCCCGTGGCTCCTCGCGGAACAGGAAAACACCGGTGGCATCGGCCGTCAGCTCTCGTAGTCCCCCGACCGTGCCAAGTGCGTTGATAACCGAGACAGCGCGCGACCGAGACTGCACCGAGGAGGGCCCGGACACGGCACCAAGCGCGGTAAACACACGGCGATCGCGCTCCGCAATAATAGCGTCGCCAGACCGCAGATGCACATCATTGCGCGGGTCGTCGTAGAGATCCTGCAACCAGATATTGCCCTGGACCCGCCCGCGACGCAGTTGCAAGCGCACCACTTCGGGATCGATGTTGACGCCGCCCGCTCGCGCCATCATCGGCAGCAGGTGCGTCGTTGCAGGCTCGATCGGATAGAGCCCGGGCGCGTTCACGACGCCCTGCACGCTGATCAATCGGCCATTCGACTCGACTCGCAGGATGTCTACCTGTGGGTTCAGTGTCTTTGCCGCCAATTGCCCCTGGATCGATTGGCGGAGCTGGTTGATTGTCCGACCGGCCGCAGAAACCAGACCAATGTAAGGCACGAATATCTTGCCGCCCTCGTCTACCCGAGAGTTTGGCAACGGGGTTGCACCTATCCCGGCGGGGTTCAGCAAGCCTTCGTCGATATTCTCCCAAACGGTGATCGCGAGAACATCACCTTTGGCAAGTGTGTAGGGTGCCTCGGCACGCGTTTCTATGAAACTGACCGAAAAACCCGACCGTTCATCAACTCGATTGATTTTCACCACGTCGGGCGACACAGGCACGACTTCGAACCCATAGCCCTCGGGGGCATTGGCATCAGTGATCTCGGAATAGTAAGGGCCGCTGCGCGGAAGCCCGCAAGCTGCCAGTGACAGCATGATCAAGCAACCAGCTGCCAGTTGCCCGACGGATTTTGTGAAAGACATCCCCAAGTGCTCCTTCTCGCCCCCCTGTCCCATCCAGGCACAACTCCGGACGCGGGCGTTTCAGATTGGGAAACCATAGACTAGGTTATTCAGTGATTCTAGAGGGTTGGCGAAAAAAGCTAACTTTATTTCGAGGGCCAGCCGCTAGTGTGGCACGAAGGCCAACATATCTAAAATTCCCATTTTAGAACAAGCCTTTGCGAGCAGGGTATCACACGACTCAACTGGCCTTGATCAGCGTCGGGCGATAGACGGGCTCGACATTGCCCTCGCTCTCGTCGCGATCCAACACCTCGGCGTATAGATCTTTCTCGGCCAGCATTGCATCAGGCAACCGCTCCAACAGCTTCTGGATTCCGTTCTTCGCGTAGAACGAGCCTGCGAGCTGGCTGGTCTCCATCATGAACTGCCTGAACAGCCAGTAGGTCCGCAGGTCGGGCCGTCTGGGATGGCGCAGAAAGTCAGGCAGAGGTTGCTCGGCCACGAGGCCCGGCTTCTTGTAGATCGCGCGCCCCATCGCTGCGACCGGCAGACCGCGCCACAGGGCCTGCTGGGCCGCTGTGGAATTCACCGTGATCGCGGAACGGGCGCCATCCAGCAGATTCGCGAGGCGCTTGCCGCCATCAATGAACAACACACGATTTCCCACGCCCAGATCGTGCGCAAGATCGCGGATCACCGAACCCAACTGCTCGCGCCCGTCTTCGAAGGGATGCGCCTTGAAAACCAGATAGTCTTCGGGCTCTGCCCCTTCAGCAAACGCATCGATGACATCCTCGACGAACTCCGCAGTGCTTTGATAGTTGGAATGCACCTGCATCGACGCGTCAAACGAAAGCTGCAGCAGCGCCAGATGGAAGGTCTTGCGAGACCTCAGCAACAGCCACTGCTTGACCGAGCGATGAGCCCATATCCAGGGGAGCTTCAGTGTCCGAAGCCAATACCAGCTGCATTCGCGCAGCAATGGCATGTCACGATGCCCCCGAAAGCGACCATATCGCTGCGTGGGCAGCAAGCAGCGCGCATGATAGAGCGCCGAGAACCAGAGATGCTGACGGGCATCGCCCCATGTCGCAGGAGCGGCTTCTTCGGGCTGGTGCCCATGACCCAACGCCTTCGCCATGCGCGGCAGAGAGATATCCATCAGCTGCGAATGACCGTTATTGCCACCGCGCTCATAGGTGATCCAGCTTGGACGCAGATATCCTTCTTCAAGGCAATGCGGTGTCAGCCCCAGATCTCGAGCAACTTCCAAGGCCGTTGCATGAACAGGTCGCGTATCGCCGTAGAGCACAATGTCTGTGACCCCGTGCGCCTCGATCCGCTGTCGAAGCCATTCCTCGAAAGCACTCGCGGGCGCATCAAAGCGCAGTAATGGCCCCGTCCGTCGCCACTCGCCCTCGTCTGACGCATTGAAGGCGACACGAAGCACCTCGACGCCGCGCGCCTTGAGCACGCGCCCAAGTTCCCGAAAAAACGGGCCATGCGGTCCCTGAAGGAATAAGAATACGCGCTGGCGTGTCTCGGCCATCATACCTGCTCCACGACCACACTTCGTTTCTACGGAGTTCTTACCTGCTCCGACACTCTCTCGCGGCATCCTTAAGGAAAGGCTTACAGTGTGCGCACTTGTTCACCGTCGCTCCACTCTATATGCCGCTTTGCAGACGCTAGCAGAAAGTGAGTCAGATGTTCACGGGAATTGTGCGTGAAGTGGGGCGAGTTCTGAAGATATCGCGCCCAAGTGACACGAAAATCCGTATTAGTTGCACCTGGGCACCGAATACGCTCGAAATCGGTGCCTCTGTTTCCTGTAATGGCGCCTGTCTGACCATAACGGCTACTGGTACAGACGCGCCTGACAATTGGTTCGAGATAGATGCCTCGGACGAAACGCTGTCAAAAACGACGATCGGCGACTGGGAAGTGGGAACGATCATAAATCTGGAACCTGCGCTTCGATTGGGCGACGAACTTGGCGGTCACATCGTCTCAGGTCATGTGGATTGCATAGGACACATAACTGCAATTCGCCCGGAATCCGGCTCCCACCGAATATCCATTGCGATGCCACGCCAACTGGGCCGCTTCGTGGCACCCAAAGGTTCAGTCACCGTCGATGGCATCTCGCTGACGGTCAACGAGGTCGATGATTCCGGCGACACCACCGTTTTCGGCGTCAATATAATCCCACACACATGGGCCGTGACGAGCCTTGCGAACGCGTCGGAAGGCGCGAAGCTGAACCTCGAAATCGATCTGCTTGCCCGCTACGTTGCGCGCCTGGCCGAGGCCGCGCCGGCCCGCTGACATCACCAGCGTGTGATGGGAAGTGAAGCTGCATTGTAGCTTTTATTGCATTGGGAAACCGGTCTGATCCGCATCTTCTTGCCGAAGCGCAACAAGATCTGGAGAAACCCAAATGCCCGCAAGCAAAGCAAAAACCAAAGCACCAAAACCGAACTCCGGCACGCCCGCCTCCAACCCGAAGAACAAAGCACCGACGGGAGTCGCAAAGGCGCCCAAAATGCCCTTCAACGGCAAGGTCAGCTCAAGCGGCAACAAATATCTCGCCAAGGTGAGCGCCGGTACCGGACGGGACGGCTTCCGTGATGCCTTCAAGAAGATCGTGGATCAGGTCTATCATCCAAGGTTCAAGCCAAAGTCCAATGCAGTGTTCAATATTGTTGCGGCAGGTTTGGACCGATGTCATCGACTGTCCTACCACTCGATGCGAAAGACACTGGTGAGCTATCTGGATGGCAGCATCACTCAAAAGCAGCTGGATACGATGGCCTATGCGGTCATCGGGGGCGAGCAGAGCGCGGTCGCTGCATGGCCAAAACTCTCTCAGTCAATGCAACAGGAACAGCAGAACCTCAACGCAACCTATCCGACCCAGCTTGCTGCTCAAACGCAGGCAGCCTCGACGATAAAGGTCGTGAACAGCACGATGAATTTTCTAAACAACCGGATAGAGAACGTCACTTTGGGCAACAGCACCATAAATCGGTCTGTCGGTGAGAAGAACGATTTCAACTTCGAACTGAACAAGCAGAACAAGCAAAGCCTGACACCAAAGAGCCGCCGCCACGCAGAAACACAGTTCAAAGACCCCAAGCAGCTCCGTGCGATATCACGTGCCGCAACTCCCAACGGGGTGGCTGTATGGTCATCCCACATCAATGGTGGACAGGGCGGACAGGTCCTCGAACAGCAGATGTCGCCGAAAACCCAAAGATATATCCGCGCAATGCCAAGCAAATGATGTTGGAACAGTGTTCAACATCGCCCTGTTCAAAGATACCTGTTTCGGTTTCTGGCGCACTGCCACTGCTTAGGCATCTAGCATTACCGAGCGGGCCGCGTTACATGCCCGGCCATGAGCAAAACTGAATACGCTGACGCCATCTCCTCGGTGGCCGACATCATTGATGAAGCGCGCAACGGACGCATGTTCATTCTCGTGGACCATGAGGATCGCGAGAACGAAGGCGATCTGGTGATCCCGGCGCAGATGGCCACGCCCGAAACAGTGAATTTCATGGCGATGCACGGACGTGGGCTGATCTGCCTCGCGATGCCGGGAGATGCGCTTGACAAGCTTGGGTTGCCGTTGATGGCAGCCTCCAATCAATCGCGGCACGAGACGGCTTTCACGGTGTCGATCGAGGCGCGCGAAGGCGTCACCACAGGCATCTCGGCCCACGATCGCGCGCGCACCATATCCGTCGCGATCGACGCGAACGCCGGTCCTGCGGACATTGCCACACCGGGGCATGTGTTTCCGCTCCCTGCAAAGGAAGGCGGCGTCCTGACACGCGCTGGCCATACCGAGGCTGCCGTGGATGTCGCTCGGCTGGCCGGCATGACCCCTGCAGGCGTGATCTGCGAGATCATGAACGAGGACGGCACCATGGCCCGGTTGCCGGATCTTGTGGCATTTGCGCAGAAACACGGGCTGAAAATCGGTACGATCTCGGACCTGATCGCCTATCGGCGCAAACACGACAACCTGATCCGCGAAGTGGACAGCCGGGATGTGGACTCGGTATTTGGCGGGACATGGAAGCTGCACGTGTTCCGGGACGAACCGGCCCAGGCCGAACACTACGCATTGATCAAGGGCGATGTTGCGGACGGTGCGCCTGTGCTGACGCGGATGCATGTGCTGGACCCGCTGGAAGACGTGATCGCGCTGAACGAGGATCGTTGGCAGCAGGTACCCAATTCTATGGCTGCAATTGCCAAGGAAGGGCGCGGCGCTGTTGTGATTTTACGCGATTCGTCAGCGACTGCCGTGTCAGACAAGCTTCTGACGCCCGGCGTCTCGCCCAAGGAGATCCGGCAATATGGCGTCGGCGCCGAGATCCTGTCGAACCTGGGGATTACGGAGCTGATCATGCTGACGAACTCGCCTGCGCCAAAACTGGTTGGACTGGACGGTTATGACATCCGTATAATCGAGGTACGCCCCATTCATCAGCGCGAGGTCTGACCCATGGCATCGAGCGAAGAACACGGCGTCTTGCCCCTGCCTGAATTCAACACGCCAAGACCCTCGGTCCTGATCGTCGCAGCCCCCTTCTATCGCCAGATCGCCGACGACCTGATCACAGGCGCGCAGGCTGAGCTGGACAAAGCTGGTGCAGCGCATGAGGTGATCGAGGTGCCGGGTGCTCTTGAGATCCCGACGGCGATACGCCTTGCTGCGAAATCCTTCGAGGGTTTTGTAGCACTTGGATGTGTCGTGCGCGGTGAAACCACGCACTATGAAACCGTCTGCAATGACAGCTCGCGCGGACTGGCGCTTTTGGGGATCGAGGGGCTGTGCATCGGCAACGGCATCCTGACCTGCGAGAGCATGGGACAGGCGCGGGTCCGCGCAGCCCCTGCCGAAATGAACAAGGGCGGCGGGGCCGCTGCGGCTGCCTTGCATCTGATCGCGCTGGCACGGCGGTTCCGCGTTCCGGCACCTCCACCATCTTCCCTGATGCCCGATGAGACCATCCTGCTGGCAGGCACTGGTCTACCCGGAAGGACCGCCTGATGGCCGATCGTAACAATCACCGCAAACTGGCACGCTCGGCTGCACGGCTCGCCGCGGTCCAGGCGCTTTTCCAGATCGAGGCGACCGGCTCGGACTGGCGCGCAGTCGTGCGCGAATTCGACGAGCATCGCCTTGGCGCCGAAATCGAAGGCGAGCAGTATCGCGAAGCGGATCCGAAACATTTCAAACGGACGATCGAGGATGTCGTGGCCCACCAGGGCGACATCGACCAACTTACTGACACGGCGCTTGTGGAGCGCTGGCCGCTTGGACGCATAGACCCGACGCTGCGTGCACTGTTTCGCGCAGCGGGTGCCGAGATGTCCCAACGCCCGGACATCCCCGCAAAGGTCGTGATCGGCGAATATGTGGACGTGGCGCACGCATTCTTCCCGGAAGGCAAGGAACCAAAATTCGTGAACGCCGTGCTGGACCATGTGGCACGCAAGCTCCGAGCGGATGAACTGAGCTAGATTCCGCACTGGAAGCGTTTAGCCATTGGCTATACCCTGATCTGCATGCGAGCTTGGGTGGTGATCGCTTTTTTGGCGGCTGGTCTGACAGGGCTGGCTTTGGGGACGTTCAGCGGGCTCTGGTCTACTGGGCACAGCGATCATCTGCGTTTTGTGCAGGTGCTCGGGGCTCCCGGCAAAACTGTCTCGCGCCAGCCGCTTCCGGAACTGGCCATGCACCTTGTGTTTACACAGGATGCGAACACGCTGATCACGAGGCAACTTGACGGCCAGATCATGGCCTGGGATCGCGGCACCGGCAAACCCGAGTTGTTGGCTCATACGACAGGTGCATTTGCTTATTGCGCATCCGATCACCGGCTGGTGGTCAGCAACGAGGCTGCTGCGGTGTCTCTCTCGCTCGAAGATGGCCGGTTTGAACATCTTGCCGGTGGGCATCACGACCATGCGGTATTCAGCGAAAATTGCGCTGCCCTTGCCCTTGCCACTTCGTCCAAACCAGAGGTTCAGCTGCTAAGAAGCAGCGATGTGCCAGAGCGGCTTGCCACAGCCCTGCCTGTCCGAAACGGTCTCAGCCTGTCTCCAACGGGCGATCAGCTGGCCGTCGCAGGCGGCACAATGGACAATACTGACAACGTTCAGACGACAATCGAGATATTCGATCTGGCGCCGTTCAAACCGGAAGCACGGCTTGTCTCGAGTAGTCAGGGCGTCGTCGGGCTCTGGTCCATGCAGTTCGAAAACTCGGGCAAAGGGCTGTTTCTGGGCAGCCACGTGCTTGGGCAAAACGGGCTGCGCCGCATAGATCCGGCAAGTGGCAGCATCGTCTGGGGCCATGACGGTTTTGAAGGTGAATGGGTACACGACCTCGCAACGGCACCTGGCGGGACATATCTGGCCAGCGGCGACGATAAGGGTCAGCTGCGGCTTTGGGATATCGAAACCGGCGTCATGTTGGCTGACCACAACGCAGGCCAGCTCATTCAGTCGCTCGCCTTCTCGCCGGATGGCACATTGATCGCGGTGGCACTTTGGGACGGAACCATTGGCATCGTGCCCCTCGCCGCGCTGCTCTGACGCAGTGCCAGTGGCCGGTCGTTGACTTGCCGGCATTGCAGCCTGCACAGATCCGCCTACTTCTCACACATGACGATTGCTGTTCCCACGATCGACCCGCACCGCCAGCCGCTTTCGATGTTGCAATCGGTCAAAGCCGCACGGCGCAACGTGCTCGAGATCATTCCAGCCATCTGCTACGTCCAACCGATGATTACCGGCTGGATGGGCACCCGCTGGCACATGGTGCAGGATCCGGGCGCAATGAAGCGGATCTATCTGGACAACGCCAACAACTATCCGAAATCCGAGCAGATGAACCGCATGCTGCGCCCTGCCGTGGGGAACTCACTGTTCACCGCAGAAGGTGCCGCATGGCGCTGGCAACGCCGCGCAGTCGCGCCGGTGTTTGCGCAGCGCAACGTGGTTGCCCTGTCCCCGGTGATGACCGCCACTGCGGCCCGCGCGGCTGACAGGCTGAACGCATCGGGTCCACAGGAGATGGTGAGCGAGATGCTTTCCGCCACCTTCGATGTGATCTGCGATGTTGCCCTCTCGGGCCGCGACCATTTCGACGCCGAGGTCTATGGCGCCGCGATCACGCAGTATTTCGAAACCGCAGGCCGGGCCTCGTTGCTGGACTTTCTGCAAGTGCCCGATTGGGTGCCACGCCCCGGGCATATCCTTGGCCGCCGTTCGGTCAGCACCATGCACGGGATGGTGTCCTCCGCGATTGAAGAACGACGCAAACACGCCACTGGCAAAGCTGACGATCTGCTGGACTACATGCTGAAGGCCGAGGATCCCAAGAGCGGGCGGCGCATGTCGCCCACGGATCTGCTGCACAACATGCAGTTCTTCATTGTGGCAGGCCACGAGACAACCGCGCTTGCGCTGTCTTGGGCGCTGTACCTATTGGCGACCCATCCCGAGATTCAGGAACGAGCCCGCGCCGAGGCGCAGGCCGCCATCTCGGGAGAAGCCGCAACCGAAGCCGAGCTTGCCGCCGCACCTTACGTCGAACAGATCCTGCAGGAGACCATGCGCCTCTACCCACCTGTCGGATTTCTTGGCCGGGACGTGATTGATCAAGACATTCTGGGCGGGCGAGACGTGCGCCCGGGCGAGACGATCTTTCTGGCAACATACGCCATGCACCGACACGAGATGTGGTGGGACAGGCCGAACGCTTTCGATCCCGACAATTTTGCGCCAGACGCTGTAGCGAAGCGGCATAAATACCTTCACATTCCCTTCGGGGCGGGGCCTCGGATCTGCGTGGGTGCGAATTTCGCGATGATGCAGGCTCAGATCATCCTGACAACCCTGCTGGCGCGCTACCGGTTCGAGACAACGGACCGCCCAGCGCCCTACCCGGTGATGACCATGACCGTACGACCCGAAGGCGGTGTCTGGCTGAAAGCCGTCCCTGTCTGAGGACCTGCGTCGCTCAGTCAGGGCACCATGCATCTGATTGCAGGGAGACATCACAAATATTGGGTGGGAGTGCGCACGGGTTTGATATAGGCAGCGCCCATGACCGATGCTGCCATCTCCCCTCCGCTGCACGATGACGGACGCGCCCGCAAGGCCGTCTGGATCCTTGTCTGGGCGCAATCCGTGCTGGGCGCACAGATGCCTGTGCATTTCATTCTCGGTGGGCTGGTCGGGCAAACCCTCGCGCATGACCCGGCTTTGGCGACGCTGCCGATCTCGATGACCGTGCTTGGCTCGATGTTGACAGCACCTTTCATGTCGACACTGATGGATCGCTGGGGACGACGTACAGGCTTCATTCTGGGGGCGGTGACGGCGGCGCTGTCGGCGGCTCTGGCGGTATATGCCATCGGGCAGAAGGACTTTGTGCTGTTCTGTACCGCTTCGCTGATGCTGGGTGTCTACATGTCGGCGCATGGGTTCTACCGGTTCGCGGCGACGGACCTCGCCTCGCCCGAGTTTCGTCCCAAAGCGATATCCTGGGTCATGGCCGGAGGACTGGCTGCCGCCGTGATCGGCCCGCAGATGGTGAAAGAGTTCGAGAACCTGCTCGCGCCGATCCCCTTTGCCGGAGCTTATCAGGCGCTCATCGTGCTCAATCTTGTGGGCGTGATCCCGATCCTGTTTCTTGACATTCCCAAGCCTGACCGCGCGGCGCGCAAGGTCACGGGCACCGGGCGGCCCATGTCCGAGATCCTGTGTGATCGGCCGGTCGCGGTGGCCATTCTATGCGCCATGATCTCGTATGCGCTGATGAACCTTGTGATGACATCGACGCCTCTGGCCATGACCGACTGCGGGTTCGAGACGGGG
>JBGCFK010000309.1:0-7298 GCA_045106875.1 Paracoccaceae bacterium
AGTACCTTTTCAACCAGTTTCACCAGCCATGGTTGGGGCACCGAAGGCGGCGCCGACGTCGCGTCGGTCGTCACGGCAGACGCTACCCAAGTCGACATCCCGATGCTGATCTACGCCGATGCCAATGACGCTGCGGGCAGCCTCAGCGTCTATGGTTATCCGAACGCGGGTGGCTATGACGGTCATACCATGGTCGAGGTGACAGGTACGCTCACCACCAATTCCCATACGGATGTGCCGACCTCGAACGGCGATATGTCTGTTCTGGTATCGGATATCGGCATGCAGGTCTATTCTGGGCATTCGGGGTCCGGTACGTTCTTGACCAACGACATTGACGGCGACGGCGTGCAGGAGACTTATCTAGCAGGAATCGTCAGTCTCGATGTCCAGTTTGTCGGCGGTTTCAACGCGACCGGGTTCGAGCCGTTGGGTGATATCTATTCGGCGCTGGGCGAGACCATCTCGGCCGCTGGCATCTCAGCGAACGAATTTGCCCGGGCGACGCTGGTATCCGGACAGCAACTGGCCTCCGGCTTCACCACCGTCGAAGGCACGTTGCTGCACGAAGACCTGATTGGTGGCCAAAACTCCGACACGCTTTCGGGTAATGGCGGTGACGACAATCTCTTTGGCGGTGACGGCGCAGATGTGCTGACCGGCGGCGAGGGCAAGGACGTCCTGACCGGCGGCAATGGCAGCGATACGTTTGTAATGACAGCGGGAGGACGCAACGACTCGGTGCTGGACTTCGAGAAAGGCACCGATGTGATTGACGTGTCCTCCTGGGGCGTCACGGGACTCTCGGATCTTTCGATCACAGATCACCATTCGGGCCGCGTGATCGTGCGCAAGGACAAGGATGCATTGGTGCTGGACGACGGCGCGCGCGGGCTGACGGCAGCCTCTTTCGTGGTATCAGATTTCGTCTTTGCCAGCGGCTCCGAGCCATTGGAAGTAATCGAGGGCACGTCGGGCAATGACAAGCTTGTGGGCACGTCGCTGGACGAGGAACTGCGCGATGGTCTGGGTATCGATAGCCTGTTTGGACGCGGGGGTGCGGACACATTTGTCCTTGCGGCAGATGCCGAAGTCGATTCGGTGAAGGACTTCGAGGACGGGATCGACACGCTGGACATATCGGCCTGGGGTGCCATCGCCCTGGGCGAGTTGACCCTTACCGATCAGAGCAATGGCAAGATCCTGCTGGAATACGAAGATGAAATCCTGGTGCTCAGCGACGCTGCCCGTGCGCTGCGGGTTGTCGATCTAAGCGCGGAGGACTTCGTGTTCGCGTGATGGGATCTGACACAAAAATGGCCGGGACATGCCCGGCCATTTTACGTCTTCAGCGGTGCTTGGATCAGAAGACGACTTCAAATCCACCAGCGGCCAATGCCTCGCGGCGCTTTGCGTCCCAGGCAGCTTCCCAATCGGCTGGGGCCTCTGCTTCCAACTCGCCCCATGCCATTGTCAGTGCTTTCTGACGAGCAATCAGGTTGTCGTTATGGGCCTGCGCCGCATCCGACCAGGCACCAATCTCGGTGTAGTACTTGATCGCACCATCATGGTACGGAGCGACCCACTGGAAGTTCTGCTTGTCCAAGGCCCAGCCATTAATGCCCGGCGCCTTGCCCTCGAAGCCATCATAAAGCTCGTTCATGGCCTTTGTCATATTGTAGGTCAGATCCGCATCCTGCGAGTCCATGGTCATCAGCACCGGATAAGCATAGCCCGCTGTCGCGACCCCCGGGGTTCCGTCGATCCCCGCGCCAACGACAGCCGTCATGGGCGAGAAAAACGGTGCAACAGCCTGCATCCGCTTCAGACCCTCGGCATTGTTCGGGTCAATGCTGGGCCAGAAAACCCCGCGTGGACCAGATTCTGCTTCATAGGCACGGCCCGAATTGGTCGAGGCGAAGGCTGCGTCCACGGATCCGTCGATCATGCCCTTCCATGATGCGCCGAAGCCACCGAACTCGACCTTTTCCACGTCGTCCCAGGTCAGGCCACCATACGCCAGATAGGCCTGGTTGTTGACGTTCAGCGCAGGTGCGCCCTTGACCCAGGCCACGCGCATGCCCTTGAGGTCGGAGTAGGTGAAGCCTTCGCAACCGGGCTTTCCAGCCTTCTCACAGGCCTCTGCCGCGACCGCGAGCGCCAGCCCAACAGTACCGCCATTGTTGGCAGCAAGGATACGCACAGGCTGCGGGCCCCAATTCTTCGAGCCGAATTGGAAGACACCTTCCTGCGCCATGAAGGACCCACCGACCCCGTTGGCCGAGAACTGAACCTTGCCCTGACGAACAGGCTCGGTGCGCGCAATGTCATTCTTGCCCGGCAGCACGCGGAGGTTCACGCCAAGCTTCTCCTGCAAAGCGGAGCCGATGGCGACCGATTGGTTGTAGCCGGCAGAGCCGGTACCGTACGCGGTCCATGTCAGCTGTTTGGGCAGCGTGATATGGTCGTCGGCAACTGCGGCACTTGCCACCAAACCGAGTGCTGCTGCAAATGCTATTGTACGCATCAGAATCCTCCCAGGATCATTGTTGTTCATTCTTGATCTGTGTTTTCCGGGCCAAGTCTTGCGGAAACACCTGCCCTACGCAAGCGCAATGCGGCAGGATTATAAGCCTGATGGATCAAGCGTCCAGTTCTGCATCCCAATAGAGGAAATCAAGCCAGCTTTCGTGCAGATGGCCCGGCGGGAACTTGCGACCTTTGTTCTGCAGTTCGCCCGAAGTCGGGCGCTGTGGCAATCGGTTCAGCGTCATACCGGCCTGGCGGACAGTCTTGTTACCCTTCTTCAGGTTGCACCGACCGCAAGCCGCAACGACGTTTTCCCAAGTGGTGCGCCCACCGCGGGAGCGCGGTATCACGTGGTCGAAGGTCATCTCGCCCATCGCATTGCAATACTGGCAGGAGAACTGGTCCCGCAGGAAAAGGTTAAAGCGCGTAAAGGCGGGATAGCGCGCTGGCTTCACATAGTCGCGCAACACCACCACCGAGGGCAATTTCATCGCAATAGAAGGCGAGTGCACCTCGATATCGTATTCCGCGACAATCGAAACCCGATCCAGAAAGGCCGCCTTGATGGCATCTTGCCAGCACCAAAGCGACAGAGGGAAGTACGACAGGGGTCGATAGTCCGCGTTCAAAACTAGCGCAGGGTTCTCTCTGAGTGCACCAGGTTGCCTGACGAAGGCTGTGGCGAAGTCACCATCCATCTCTAAACCTCGATGTCTGCCCGTCCCGTTGGGTCCGACATGTCGGGGCACTTGGTCTTTGGCGCCCCCCGACAAATTCACTATATATCGCGGCAGGGTTTCGGCAACCCTCTATATAAGGTCGCTTCCTGCTCCCCAGGGGACAAATAGTACGGCCTTGCTACAGAAATATGTCTCTGCCATGCCATCCCGGTTCACTTATTGCGCAGGCTCTATACCCAGGTTTTCCATCATGAACTGCAAGGCCAGCGTCAGTCCATCCGGCGCGATGGAATGGCCAACACCGCGGCTGATATGCGACTTCACATCAAAGCCAGCCTTGCGCAGCTCCGTCTCGGCAGTGCTCATATCGGCGACCGGGATCATCGGATCCTGATCGCCATGGACCAGCAATACAGGTGGTTTGACCTTCGCCTCTTCGGACAGCTTGTCGTCGATCAGACGGCCCGAGAAGCCGACCACGCAGGCAAACGCCTCGTCCCGGCGCGGTGCCACATAGAGGCTCATCATCGTACCCTGGCTGAATCCGACAAGGGCAGTCTGGGCGGTGGTCACGCCTTCTTCCGTCATGACCTCGGTAAGATATGCATTCAGCATCTCGACGGACTTGGTCATGCTGGCGTCGCGCTGGGCATCGGTCGAGCCATCCAGCCAAGGTATCGGGAACCACTGGAAGCCACCCGGATTCACGCCGTTAGGCTCGGGTGCGTTAGGCGCGCGAAAAACCGTGTCGGGCATGTATTCAGACAGAGGGTGGGAGAGGCCGAACAGATCCGCACCATCAGCGCCATAGCCATGCAAAAGGATGACCAGAGATTTCGTCTCGCCCGATTTCGAGGCGCCGCGGTGGTCTTCAAGTGTCGCCATTCTGCCTACTCCGCAATGCCTTCGCGCTGTTTCGCAACCCGGTAATAGGCCCAGAGCAGGCGCGCCGCAACCGCACGCCACGGCGACCAGTTCTCGGCCATGGCGCGAAGTGCCTTGTCGGTGGGGCGCTCGGGCAGGTCAAAGATCAACTTGGCGGATTCTTGGAGGGCCAGATCTCCGGCAGCAAACACGTCCGCACGGCCCACCGAGAACTTCAGGTAGATCTCGGCTGTCCAAAGCCCGATGCCCTTGACTGCCGTCAGCATGGCAATCGCATCCTCCTCGGCCATCAGGGCAAGTGCGTCATAGTCGATATCCGCTTCTGCCAAAGCACGGGCATACCTGATCTTGGGACGCGAGAGACCGCATGCGCGCAACCTATCGTCATCCATCGCCAGAAGTCGCAGAGGTTCCGTGGCATCTGCCGCACACAAGCGGCGCCAACAGGCACCAGCGGAGGCGACGGAAAGCTGCTGCCCACATATTGCCTGAAGCAGCGCGCCATATCCACCCGAGCGCAAGCGCAATGGCAGCGGACCAGTTTCTGCCAGCACTGCGGCAAACCGCGGTTCATGCGCGGCAAGCCAGGTCGCACCCTCGGCGACACAGTCATCGGATTCGATGATTCGATCGGTCATTCTGGTGGAGACTCGTCGCTCTCCCCCATGTGGTCAACCCGGCATAAGACGCCAAACGGTCAATGATAACGAATCAGTCGCCAAAGACCTTAAGGCCGTAGTGCTCGGCCAAGCGTTGAAGCGCCAGTTTCAGCACTACTTTGCCGGACCGAGCCGACCAACCCATGCGCCGCTCGCAAGCCTCTAGACCCTCGAGGAAGCAACATGTGCGCACAGTGATATCCGATAGACCGGGGCCGAGCGTCGACAATGCCTTGTGTACCCGATCGCGAGCCGCCTGGGATCCCCCGCCCGGGCCATGCGGAATAGGGTTGCCCGACATCCGATCGCCGGGTGTCAGGAAGCGGCGCCAGTCCTGAGCCACCTGCGGACCCATTTGTGCAGCCTCGAAATCCGAGCGAAGTCGTTCACCTGCATCGATTTCTTCAGGTTCAAGGAAGGGCCTGCCGTCAGGACCCTTGCGCCTTGCAAGCCAGCCGAGCGGACTTTCGCCGAGATTCACTTGCATTGTGGCCGCTTCACCGGACAGCGGGTCGGCAAACAGACGCTCGCCGCGCTCTTGGTGTTGTTGTGAGAAGGACGAGGCGGGCTCGGCGACCTCACCGCCCTGGCGCTTGATCTGATCTTCGGCAAGGACACGGCGCAAGAAGCTGCGGCCAACCTCGGTGATCTTGTAGCGCACAGATGTGCTGCCGCGGCTGCATGATTTGATCCAGTCCTGCTTCAGGAACTCGACCGCGACAGGAACCGGGAACATGGCCGTGGGCCTCGAATTGCCGTTCGCAGCGCAGAACACACCTGCTTTGTTGGATTCGCGGGCGATGAACAGGAATGCTCCAGGTTCAGAGAGCCGGCGCAGATACTTCTTCGCCTCGTTCCTGATTTCTTCAGGGGTCAGATCGGATGACAAGCTACCCGGCGAAGGCGAGTGGTTCTCGTTCGCAGGCGCCTGCCCGGTGGCGGGATTGACCCGGGTCTCGGACTTGGTTTCCAGCTGCGCTTCGACATCAGAAAGAATGTTGTCGATCAGCGGGTCGTCCCTCTGCTGTTCCAGCCTGCGAACCGTCCGCATGACGGTGGAGGGGTGTTTGCCTGTTGCCCGCGCCAGACTGCGCAGGCTTTCGCCCATCCCGGTATGAGCCAAGTACAGAGCAGCATCCGTTGCCAGTCGGCTACCTGCTGTGCCCTGAAACGCGGTTTCCGCCTGTTTGCGGCAACTGTCGAGAATATCCTCGGTTCTGTCCACTTTGCTTGCCCTACCTTGTAAATCAAACTTTACTTAAATTATTCCTAAGGTTGATTAGTAAAGCGATCGTTAATAGTGGGGATAAGTTAAAAAATTATGTGATAACGCATAGCGTTAGCTCTGCATCCTCCTGTGGGGCACCGCGCGTTGCGCCAATAATGAACGCAACGGCGCTGGTCTCAAACAATACTCATGCGTGTTGAGCCACTGGTCGGGTGTCAAGTTGACCGACCTCACCATAACGGAGGAATTCACATGAGCAGACCCCGGATTCTCATCACCACAGCCCAGTACGGCGCCCAGCGATATCGCCGCCGGCGTGATCTGCCCGGCGCCATCGCCGGGTTGTTGTCACGTTCCGAAGATCAGATCATCCCTCGCCTGACCGAAGCAGAGAAAGAATGCGAAGATGCCCGTGTGACACGGTCAGCCTCCTATCGTCCCGGCAAGCATGTGCAGATCCTGGCAGCACTGATGGCCGAGCAAGCTGCGGTCCAAGGCGCTCCTCAGGCGAACGCGTCAGGCTCCGACGCCTTTCGTTCGGCCATGTAAGCCTGCAAAGCCTCGTCCACCGCCGGGTCAATGGCCGGGGCTTCGTACTCCGACAGCATCCGGGCAACGCGTGCGGAAGCCAGTTGCGCCGTGTCGCGTGCACCTTCATCGGCCCAGGTCTCGAACGGTTTGTAGTCGAGAACCTGGGTCCGCCAGAACGCGTCTTTGAAGTTCGCTTGGGTATGCTCGCATCCAAGGAAATGCCCGCCCGGCCCAACTTCGCGGATCGCATCCATGGCCTGAGCGTTCTCTGACACGTCCACACCTGCCGCAATCGAGTGCAGAACGCCCAACTGATCGGCGTCCATCACGAATTTCTCAAAGGACGAGACAAGCCCGCCTTCCAGCCAACCACACGAATGCAGCATGAAGTTCACACCACCCAGCAGCGCCGCATTCAGCGTGTTTGACGTCTCGTACGCCGCTTGTGCATCAGGCAGCTTGGACCCGCAGAGCCCGCCACCTGACCGATATGGCAGATTCATGCGCCGAGCCAGTTGTCCCGCACCGTAGAGAATCTTGGACGCCTCGGGCGTTCCGAACGTAGGTGCACCCGAGTTCATGTCGATCGACATCACAAATGCCCCGAAAATAACCGGCGCACCCGGCTTGATCAGCTGGGAATAGGCGACGCCCGCCATCACTTCGGCCAGAACCTGCGTCAGCGTGCCCGCAACGGACACAGGCGCCATCGCCCCCCCAACAATGAAGGGCGAGATGATCGAGGCCTGGTTCGCCTCGGCAAATACCTCCAGCGCGCCCATCATG
>JBGCFK010000031.1:0-3223 GCA_045106875.1 Paracoccaceae bacterium
GTTTGACACCGATCTCGGCCTGTTTGCGTTCAAGGGCGTCCTGGTATTCCCATTGTGTGGGGTTGAGAGGGCGCACAACGGACCCGCGCACATCGGGAAGCGGCGTCGTTGTTGCACATCCCGCCGCAAAGAGCAGGGTAAAAAGGGCTATCTTATTCATCGGGGTACCTTGATCTGTGAGTGGCTGCGCTGGACTTGTCTGGCGTTAAGTTCGTGTCGCACTCCCCCGGCCGCCGCCTGAGCCGCCACGCGTTGGAATGCCGAGATTGCGTTCGATGGAGCGTTGCAGCATGCCCGTAGAAGCCTGCGCACCTGCAGAGAGGCCGGAGGCGACAGATGGGATGAGAAGGAAGAAGATGAAACCACAGGTCAGCGCGACCAGAAATGCGGCCAGTGCTGCCATCCCGCCTACCAGATCGATCTTGGTATAAACGTCGCCTAACATCGCCACGATGACAACCGTCAGGACGACGACCAATACTTTCACGATCGCCCAATTGAGGATTTGCCCAAGCCACGAAAAGAACCAGCCTCTCGTGGAGTCAAACAACGCAAAACAGATGAAAATGGGACCAATTGCAGCAACTATTGTTAGTCCGAACGTGGCTAGAAGCGAGGCAACGAACGCAATAGCTGCAAAAATGACCGCCCAAACCAGAACCACGCCACTCATGATGTAGCCGTAGATCTTTCCACTCCAACCTTGTGAAGCATATTCCTCCTGCACCTTCGCGGCAATTTCTCCGGCCTTCACCATTACGGGATCTGAAGGCAGCGAGCCGCCGCCGCCTGTCAGCGTGTTAATGAAGTCTGGGATGCCGGTATTGATGGTACTGCTGATCCAGCTTGTGTAGTCACCCGCAGATGTTACGAGCGACCAGATCACCGCCAGTTTGATCCCGCGCAGAGCAAAATCAAGAACAGGTTCCTGTATGGCCCCGCGCATAATCGCGATGCCGTACAACAAAATGTACAATGTCATGGCGGCAGTCAGAGGTGCGGAAAGCGCGCCTGACATTGCGCCAGATACCGCATTGGTTTTGGCGGTCAGGGTAACTATGAAACTGTCGTACAGGTCCTGCAGCATGAGCCATCAGTCTCCAAACAAAGTGTTCATGTCTGAGAGGTTCTTTTCCCTCGCTGTGTTCTCTGAGATTTGGACTTCGGCTTCCCGGGCATTCTTGCAATTTGCTTCCAAAACCGAACCATCAGTGACTTCGCATTTTGCAATTACTTCAGCACGCACATCAGCGTTCTCAAGGTAGAACTCTACGGTTCTGTTTTCTTCTTCTTTGCAGGCCGAAACGGCCAGCAAGGCCATAATGGCAAGAGTTTGAATGTGATTACCCACCGAACAATGTCCCCATATCTGAGCCAAACCGATCTCTGTTTTCCACTTCCACCTCCCGCTGACGCTGAGCTTCGACCTCACTCTGCGCTTCCTGCAGCATGGCCAGGCCCTGAATGCGGTTGGTGTCGTTTTGCAGCATGGCTGATTCCACCTGCAGACGGGCTTGCAGGGCGTTGATGTCCTTTTGCGTGGATGCGCCACCTATTGCCTGACGCAGTCGTTCCAGACCGGCGAGACGATCATCGGCGGATTGCACGATGCGATCTCCAACCGCCGCGTCCCGTGCTGAACGCGCACCGATCCGATCAAGCTCCTGACGATAGAAATCTTCAGCGGACACCTCAGAGGCCGTCACTTGCGTGTGATCGAGATATCCATTTGCGGCGTCGGACAAATCACCCAAATCGTCGATATTCACATCAAGCGCGCTTGCGATGGACATGGCTTCCGGGCCAAGCAATTCACGCACGTCCGGATCATTGAGCGCGTCGGCGATGTCGGCCATGTCTGTGAGCCCATTGACCGCATCGTAGAGCCGTTTGGCCTCTTCCAGCTCTTTGACCATCTGGGCGATTTCTTTCGCGAATTCTGCCTTGGAATTGGCGATGGCGGTTGCGTCAATGACCGGAACACCGCCTGCATATGCAGGTTGGGTGATGGCCAGAGTCGACAGCAAGAGCGCAGCCTTGAGTTTCATGCGAGTTCCTTTCGCTTGGCGTGGAAAAGAGGAAGCCACTGAGCGGGCTCGGGATGGTCCGCCCGGATGCGGTTCATGAGTGCCGTGGCATCGGTGCGGCCCGACAGGACAGCGAGGGCGTCATCCTGTCCCCGCAAATCAAGCTCGCAGACCACCGAATTACCGCCCTGCTTGATCAGAAACTGACCCACGGAAAGCTCGTTGCGTATGATTTGATATTCGCGGTGGGTGAGACCAAACTCCTGCGTCAGCTCGACCTCGCCCGCCCGCTCGTTTCCGAAGAAGATCTGCGTGGCGCATTGTTCGATGACGGTTCGGGCAATCAGGCTCTGCACAACATCCGACGTGGATTGGGTGCCCGCGATCACGATGCCATTCTGCTTGCGGATCACCTTGAGCTTGTCCTTGACGAAACCTGCAAAGAACGGATCAGCCAGCGCCTTCCAGAACTCATCGATAACGATGGCGATGCGCTGCCCGGTGATGAGCTGTTCGACCCGGTGCATGAGATACATCATCATCGGGGTGCGAAGCCCCGGATCATCCAGGAACGATGTGATGTCGAACCCGATCAGATCGGCATCAAAGCCAATCTCGTCTCGGGTGTTATCAAACACCCAGGAAAGCCGCCCACCCTCGGCCCATTTATCCAGCCGATTGCCGATGTCATCAGCCTCGCCGGAGCCAAAACCGATCAGCTCCCGCAATACAGACACGGAACGCTGATCCTGCGCGACGTTCCTGAGACCGGACACGGCGACCTCGATCCGGGCCGTGTCGTCGGCGGTAAATGGGTGCTGTTGGTCGGCCAGCATTGATTTCACTAGCGCTACGAGGAAGGCCTCGTTGGCGGGTGTCAGCTCCAGCGCCTTGAACGGCGCGCAGCCGGTTGGCTCCCCGGTCTGCAGGGCGAGGTAGGTTCCACCCGAGGCACGGACAAAGATCTCGCCACCGCGGTCCTTGTCAAAGAGCACGCGCTTCACGTCGAGCTTTTCAAGCTGGGAGAGCGCGAAGTTGATCACCACGGTTTTACCCGATCCGGAGGGCCCGTAGATCGCGGTATGGCCAAGATCGCCCACGTGGAAATTGAGATAAAACGCGCTGTCGGCGCTGGTTTTGAGCTTGGCGACCGCCTTGCCCCAGTGATTGCCGGTCCGATGGCCGGTGGGATAATT
>JBGCFK010000310.1:0-12032 GCA_045106875.1 Paracoccaceae bacterium
CGGCGACAACGGTTGCCCCGTTCATGGTGGGCATTGGCGACAGTATTGGAGTCGGCGTCGAAGCAGAGTCGGCTTTGGCTGCAGGACTTGTCATGGGCATCATGATTATCCCGTTCATCTCGTCCTTGTCGGATGATGTGATCAACTCGGTCCCGCAATCCCTGCGCGACGGTTCCTATGGGCTTGGCGCGACCAAGGCTGAAACTGTGACCAAGGTGGTGCTTCCTGCGGCACTGCCTGGCATCGTATCAGCGGCTCTCCTTGGGATCTCCCGCGCTGTTGGCGAGACCATGATCGTTGTGATGGCCGTTGGCCAATCTGCGAACCTGACGTTCAATCCGCTGGATAAAGTCACGACCGTTACCGTGCAGATCACCATGCTTATCCTCGGCGACACTGAAGCTGATACCGCCGCAGGCCCCGCCTATACTCTGGGTTTTGCTCTTTTTGTCGCGACACTGCTGCTGAACATCATGGCGCTGCGTGTCGTGCGCAAGTACCGCCTGAAATACGATTGAGGCACGAAATGGCTGACGCAACAATCGACATGGCGGCGCTTTCTGCAAAGCACAGCTCCGCCGAGACAGCGCGAAACACGAGAAAGCGGCATCGCGCCGAGTTCCGCCTCAAGCTTTATGGCATGCTTGCAATATTGCTGGCCGGCGCGGCCCTCATGACGCTGATGTACACTATTCTGGTCAAGACGGTCGCGGTCACCAACGAATACTACCTGTCCATGGACGTGGATGTGACTGCCGAGGAACGGCAAGTTGCGACCATGACGGACGGCAACATCAACACGAAGGTTAATCTGAAGAAGCCGCTCCGCAATGCGCTGCGCGTGGTGGCAGGGACCGATCTGAGTGGCCGCAAGGCACGGCCGCTCTACGAGCTGATTTCGAAGTTTGAGGGCTACACCCTGAGCGACAGGGTGGAAGCCAATCCTGATATCCTCGGTGGCAGCTACCATTTTGAGGCTCTGCTCGATGACTACGTACAGCTTTATTACAAGGGCCAGTTCGGGCGTCCGAGAGATGCCGGGACGTCGGGTGCGTTGACGTTGGTGGAGGGCGCCAGTGCGAACGAGCTTACGCTGCTGCATCCCGGCAATGCGTTGGGTGAAGCGCGTCTGCTGATGCGTGAGGATCGCGCTTTGGAAGGCCGAAACGCGCGCCGTTCAGGGGACGATCAGGCCCGTGCGGTGGATGAAACGAGGGTACTCCTCGACGCGGCAACCGAGACGGAGGAGAAGGCGCGCCTCGCGGCTTTGGTCGCCGGGTTCGAGGCCAAACGAGACGAATTCTATGCGCGCGCTGACGAGGCGCAAACTGAATCCACCGATCTTCAGAACACCTTTGAACTGCGTGCCGATGACCCTTCCGTGTTCATTCGGGCCAACAAAGGGTGGATCAAGCTGACTGAAATGGGGCCGGAGGCGTCTAAAGGCATCATCATGGACGCGCCGTCTGCAATGGGCGTGGTTGACGAAGGACAGTGGTCCGCCCAGATGATGGCAGCGCCCGAAGCAGAGCGCCAAGTGTCCGACCGTCAGGTCCTGTGGCTGGAAAACTTCGAGCGTGAAGACAGGCTGGTGACACATTTCAACTGGCCGGTCCTCCTGAATTCGGACAGTTCCTCCGCCGAGATTGCCGGCATCTGGGGCGCTCTGATCGGATCGTTCTGGACAATGATGGTGACGTTCCTGCTGGTGTTCCCTCTGGGTGTCATGGCGTCCATCTATCTGGAGGAATTCGCGCCCACGAACAGGCTGACAAACTTCATTGAAGTGAACATCAACAACCTGGCGGCAGTGCCTTCCATCGTCTTCGGGTTGTTGGGCCTGACGATCCTGTTGTCAGGCGTAAGCCTTTTCGGCGTTGATCTGTTCGGTGGGTTGCTGAAGGCGTTCGCGGACGACCCAAGATCAACGCCATTGGCGGGTGGAGTCGTTCTGGCGTTAATGAGTCTGCCGACGATCATCATCGCAGCACGTGCTTCCATCAAGGCCGTGCCTCCGTCGATCCGCGACGCGGCGCTGGGGCTTGGGGCATCAAAGCTGCAGACTTCGACCCACCATGTGTTGCCGCTGGCAATGCCGGGGATTCTGACCGGGTCAATCATCGCCATGGCGCAAGCCTTGGGCGAGACAGCCCCGCTGATCATCATCGGCATGAACAGCTTTATTCAGGACCCGCCAGGTGGTCCGTTGGACAAGGCAAACGTCCTGCCCTCGCTGATTTATCTGTGGAACAACAACTCCGAACGGCTGTTCGATGGCAAGACCGCTGTTGCAATCACAGTGCTCCTGCTATTCCTCATCCTCATGAACGCGCTGGCCGTGGTGCTGCGCAAACGTTTCGAAAGGCGGTGGTAAGATGGCCGATGGTGGCAACATCATGACTGACAAGGCGAAGATTGTCGCGCGTAACGTCAACGTCTTCTACGGTGAAACACAGGCCATCAAGCAAGTGGATGTGGATATCACCCCGAACTCGGTGACAGCTTTCATCGGTCCCTCCGGCTGTGGCAAGTCGACGTTCCTGCGCTGTTTGAACCGCATGAACGATACGATCGATATCTGCCGGGTGACGGGCGACATCCTGATGGATGGCACGGACATCTACGCCAAGAATGTCGACCCGGTGCAGCTACGGGCGCGTGTCGGTATGGTGTTTCAGAAACCGAACCCTTTCCCCAAGACAATCTACGACAACGTTGCTTATGGCCCGAGGATCCATGGCCTTGCGGGCAACAAGGCCGAGCTTGATCAGATCGTCGAACTGTCGTTGCGTCGCGCAGCGCTTTGGGACGAGGCTAAGGATCGCCTCGATCAACCCGGGACGGGCATGTCTGGCGGACAACAACAACGTCTCTGCATCGCCCGGGCCATCGCGACGGCGCCCGAAGTTCTGCTGATGGACGAGCCATGCTCGGCGCTTGATCCGATCGCAACGGCCCAGATCGAGGAGCTGATCGACGAGCTTCGCCAGAACTACGCAGTGGTGATCGTGACCCACTCGATGCAGCAAGCCGCGCGCGTCAGCCAGAAGACCTGCTTCTTCCATCTCGGCGAAGTTCTGGAAGAAGGTGAGACCTCAAAGATCTTCACCAACCCGGACCATGAAAAAACACAACAGTACATAACCGGCCGCTTTGGTTGATGGCCCCAGAGAGCAATACATCGGATATGCAAAAAGCAACACATATCGTAACCGCCTTTGACGACGACCTGCGGGGGATATCTTCGCGAATATCGGAAATGGGCGGGTTGGCTGAAGAACAGCTTAGCTCGGCAATCGAGGCGTTGGAGAACCGGGACTCGGAACTTGCCGAGGAAGTCATCCAGTCTGACAAGCGGCTAGATCGCATGGAGCTTGATCTCGAGCAAGCCGCTATCCAACTGATGGCGCTGCGCCAACCCATGGCAAACGACTTGCGCGAAGTTGTGGCAGCGCTGAAGATTGCGTCTGCTCTGGAACGCGTCGGTGATCTGGCCAAGAACGTCGCAAAGCGCACCATGGTCTTGAACAGGGAACCTCCGGTTCGCGTGATGTCGTCCATCGCGCGCATGGCCAAGCAGGTGCAAACACTGACGGCCGAGACACTGGACGCTTACACGGCGCGGGATCCTGCCCTGTCGGTTTCGGTCTGGAAACGCGATGTTGAGATCGACGAGATGCACAACTCGATCTTCCGGGAACTCACGACCTACATGATGGAGGATCAGCGCACGATCGGGCTGTGTTCTCAATTGCTGTTCGTGGTGAAGAACTTCGAGCGGATTGGCGATCACTGCACGTTCATCGCCGAGATGACCTACTTTGTGGTCGAGGGCAAACCGCTCGAAGATGAACGTCCGAAAAGCAATGAATGGGATGATCTGGCTCCCGAGTAGCGCAGGAATAGGAGACGGGCATGGGTGCGCGCATTCTGGCAGTTGAGGACGAGGAAGCGCTCTCGGCGCTGCTTGAATACAACCTTACGCAGGAAGGCTTCTCCGTCCGGGTCGTGGCGGACGGGGACGAAGCGATGGTTGCACTGGATGAAGAACGGCCTGATCTGGTCTTGCTGGACTGGATGTTGCCGGGTCTGTCAGGGATTGAAATCTGTCGCCGCATCCGCGCACGGTCCGAGCTGCGGGACATGCCCATCATCATGCTGACTGCGCGCGGCGAAGAGAGTGACCGCATCCGTGGCCTCAACACCGGCGCGGACGACTATCTGACAAAGCCGTTCTCGCTGCCCGAGCTTGTGGCCCGTGTGAGGGCGCTGTTGCGGCGGCTACGGCCGACCATCTCGTCGGCGGTAGGCACGTTCGGCGATCTCATGCTGGACCGCGAAACGCGGCGCGTGCACCGCTCGACGCGAGAAGTGCATCTTGGCCCGACCGAGTTTCGCCTGTTGGATTGCCTGTTGCAGCGTCCGGGGCGTGTATACTCGCGTGAGCAGTTGCTCGACCTCGTGTGGGGCCGCGATGTCTATGTCGAGGCACGTACGGTAGATGTGCATATCGGACGGCTCCGCAAGGCCCTGAACCGGCGCGGTGAGCGAGACCCGATCCGTACTGTTCGTGCGGCGGGCTACGCACTTGATGAGACCTATAACGGCTAGCCCCTTGCACCGTGCGCCCGGCTGCCGCTAGGTTTGTCCATGGGGGTGGTGAAAAGGGGATAATCATGCGTGTGTTGGCCCGGATCCACATTGGCCTTTTGTCTCTCGGACTTGTGCTCGCGGCATGTGCTCCGCAGCAGCAACAGCCTACAGCCGAACGTGCGTCAACACTTCCGGCGCCTGCCAAGACCAAGTTCCGAAGTGCGAGCGAACAGAAGCTTGGCGACGAGAACCATCAGAAGATCATCGCCAAGTACGGCGGCGTCTACGATAACGCTCGGCTGACAAGCTATGTCGATGCGTTGGGACGTGACCTTGCGGCCGTGTCCGAACAACCCGGCGACAAATGGACCTTCACCGTTCTGGACAACCCCACGATCAACGCATTCGCGCTACCGGGTGGGTATGTCTACGTCACGCGTGGGCTGGTTGCGTTGGCGAACTCAGAAGCGGAACTCGCAGGCGTCATAGGGCATGAGATAGGGCATGTGACAGCAGGCCACTCGTCGCTTCGACAGGATCGTGCGGCTATTGCTACGGGTGCTGTCTTGGGAGCGCAGATTCTGGGCGCGGTGTTGGGTGCTGATCCGCAAACATTGCGAGGCCTTGCACAACTTGGTCAGGCTGCAGCGGGCGGGGTATTGGCCAGTTATTCCCGCGACGACGAGTTGGCGGCTGATAATCTGGGCATTCGCTATCTCGCATTGGGTGGCTATGATCCCTATGCGCAAGCGGATTTTCTGGAAAGCATGGGCGCGGCTGCGCAACTGAATGCGCGGGCAGCCGGAAAATCTTATGACCCGAATGCGACGAACTTCTTTGCCAGCCATCCGGCAACAGGCCCGCGAACGCGCCGCGCGATCGAGATCGCAAGACAGTCTGGCCTCGCAATCCCTGTCGGGGCAAACCGGGATCGAGAGAGCTTTCTCGGTGCCGTGGATGGCATCTTGTACGGAGAAAATCCTGATCAGGGTTTTGTCCGTGGACAGGAGTTTGCGCATCCGAAGCTGCGGTTTGCCTACCGTTCGCCCGATGGCTTCCGGATAAACAATACTCCTGCTGCGGTCATAGCCTCCGGGCAGGGTGGCGCCCGGTTCGTTCTGGACTCCGGGCGTGGTGCGGACGGGTCACTTTCTGCGTATATCCAGCGGCTGTGGGTTCCGGAGATCTCCAAACAGTACCGCACTGCCCAGCTGAGCACACCACGTCCACAGCGGATCAATGGGCTGGAAGCTGCGAGTGCGACCACCAGGATCCAGGTGAACAACCAGGTCTATGACGCTCTGCTTGTCGCGATCCGAATGGATGGCAAGCTCTACCGTTTGACTGGACTCAGTCCCAGGGGCGCCGGTCTGTTGCCGCGTATGGCTGAGGCTGCCAGGACTTTCCGCAGGCTCCGTGCGTCAGAGGCACGCCAGATGAGTACGCGCCGGGTGGATGTGGTTACAGTTCGACGCGGAGATACTGTCGCCAGCCTTGCCCGGCGCATGAAGGTCGACAAACTGCCAGAAGATCGCTTCCGGGTACTGAACGCGCTGAAGCCGAGCGATACGCTGCGTGCAGGTCAAAAGGTCAAACTGGTCCGCTAGGGCGTTTTCGGACCAACCTGAATTGGCCTTGTCTCGAATGTCCCGAGAGGGCGAAGCCTTTCAGGGTATTCGTGACTCATTTTCGTCCGAAAATGCTCTAGCCTCTCAGCATCCGCCGCAACACAGAATCCTGATCGACAAAATGGTGTTTCAGCGCGGCTGCGATGTGTCCCGTCAGGATCGCAACCAGAGCCATCGCGATGTAGAAGTGGATCTGACCCAAAAGTTTGGTTAGTGCCTCGTCGCCCTTTGGGTACGGGTCCGGAAGCTCGAACAGGCCGAATACCATGTTCTTGACGACGAAATACGCGTCAGGGTCGTTGTATGGCGAGGCCGATGCCATCAGCCAACCGCTGATGGGAAGGGCGATCATGCAGATGTAGAGGGCCAAGTGTCCGCCATGTGCGAGCGCTTTGTTGAGGCGGCTCATGTCGGGGAGCTCAGGTGTTGGGTTCATCCAGCGCCAGACAATCCGAACCAGCGCCAACACGAAGGCGACAAAGCCGAAGCTCTTGTGTGTCTGGGTCAGCTCGAACCGCTGCATAAGGCTGTCCGAGTCATCGCCAAGGAATTCAACCATGTAGAGGCCAACGCACACAAGCCCGAGGATCAGCAGAGCCATCGACCAGTGGAGCAGGCGTGCCGGCCAGCCCCACGCATCCGTGCTGTTGCGAAGTGCCATTGTGATTACCCGCCTTGTCTTGCAATGAGCGCAAACGTCACCTGAACGTCCGGACCAACTTCAACGAAAGCTGCTGATGGACCGACGCCGAGCAGGAAGTCCGCGCGACGAATGGTCAGCGTTCCCGACGCGTTCGCGTCTGAAGAGCCAATCTTCAGTGCAATCTCGGATGTCATTGGCTTCTCAACTCCACGAATTTGGATAGTGCCCGAGGCCGCATAGCGATCCCCGCCCAAGGGCTTCAAGTCCTGAAGAACGTACACGACATTCGGGTTGTTCTTGGAATCGAACCACTCGGCCGAAGTTGCAAAGGCGCTCGCCAGAGAATCGAACAAATCGATGGAAGCAGACGCAATGGAAATCTGGAAGCGCGCTGCCTCCGGCGCTGAACTGTCGAACGTTCCCGCGCCGGAGAACTCGCGGAATACGCCCTCGGTGGGTGCTCCGTCCTTCAGATACTCGAAACCGACTTGGGACGATGCCGGGTCAACCACCCAAGCTGTCTGAGCATGTGCTGCGGTGGACATCCCCGCAACCAGTGCCAATCCCAGTATCATTGAACGGAACATGCGTAACTCCTTAGTTTGCTGGACTCATTTCCAGCTCGATCTTCACAGGAATGATCGAACTGACAGCCGGCGCTGCGTAACTCACACCATATTTGGTGCGATCGATTTCACCGGTGACCGTGAAGCCAGCGATGGTCTGGTTCGGATTGAAGGGCGAGGGGCCCATCTTGTTTAGTGTCGCCTGGAAGATCACTGGCTGCGTTACACCGCGCATCGTCAGGTCGCCGGTGACATCGGCTGTGTCTGTCCCGGTTGGCTTCACCGATGTGGTAACAAACGTAATCTCCGGGTGGTTTGCCACATCCAGAAAGTCCTTGCCGCGGATGTGTTTGTCACGCGCTTCCCAGAACGTTTCGACCGACGCGGCGTCGATCACAAAGTTCACCTGGGTCGCTTCAACGTTTTCCGGATCAAACACGATATTCGCGTCAAACTTGCGAAACTGTCCGTGGACAGTCGAGAACCCGAGGTGTCCGACCGAGAACGTCACGTGGGCGTGGCTCTTGTCCAACGTAAACGGCGCCGACAGCGCGGCGAGTGGGGTAGCCAACAACAGGGCGCCGGCGAGGGCGAGGGATGCGAAGCGCATTTGAAACTCCTGCTTCATCTGAAGCTCTTGTAGGGTTAGTGCGCGCAAGGCGCTAAAAGGTTCATGAATAAAGAGATAGAACCTCGCACTCGGCCTTCCAATCTAACAGACGTGGAAATGACCTTTGCGTGAACTCAAAAGGTTGTAGCAGGTGCTACAGACCGCTCGTCGGGATGCGCGCATGATCTCCTCATTAATCGCAAGCCGAAGAACAGGAGAAAGATCATGACCAAGTCGACCGAAACCTCGCAAACCACCCCGCAGATGCTGGCCGACACCGATCTGGAGGGCGCTCATGGCGGGATGCTTCTGCCAGCCGTTCAATCCGCCCGCGAAGCGGCCCGTCGCCCGTCGGAAGACAAGCTGGGCAATTTCGAGATTCAGGATCTGATGTCGCGTTTCAATCAGGCCGAGACCCTTGCCTCGAGCGTACAGAAGAAGACCGACGACACGAGCAACGTCGTCATCGGGAAGGTCTGAGGGTCCTGCGCGTTACCGGGTCGGGACCGGCGTCTCGCCCCGATAGTCATAGAAGCCGCGCCCGGCTTTGCGGCCCAGCCAGCCCGCCTCGACATATTTCGTCAGAAGCGGGCAGGGCCTGTACTTGGTATCTGCCAGTCCATCGTGCAGGACATTCATGATCGCAAGGCAGGTATCCAGTCCGATGAAATCGGCCAGTTCCAGCGGCCCCATGGGGTGCCGTGTCCCTAATTTCATTGCTGTATCAATGCTTTCGACCGAACCGACACCTTCATAGAGCGTGTAGATCGCCTCGTTGATCATCGGCAGCAGGATGCGGTTTAAGATGAAGGCGGGGAAATCCTCGGCCACGGCGGCGGTCTTGCCCAGCCGGTCCACAACGCCCTTCATGGTCTGGAAGGTGGGGTCGTCCGTGGCGATAGCGCGGATCAGCTCTACCAGCTGCATCACGGGCACCGGGTTCATGAAATGCAGACCCATGAAGCGCTCGGGACGATCAGTGGTCGAGGCCAGCCGCGTGATCGAAATTGAGGAAGTATTGGTGGTCAGAAGGGTATCTGGCCCAAGATGTGGGGCCAACTCGCCGAAGATCTGAACCTTGATCTGCTCTTTCTCGACGGCGGATTCGACAATCAGATCCAAGGGGCCCAGATCAGGCAACGTCGATGTGGTGTTCAATCGTGTCAGGATATCGGCGCGTTCGGTCGCTTCCATCTTGCCACGTTCGACGGCACGCTCCAGCTGTTCGCCGACAAATTCCTTAGCTTTTCCAAGAGCGTCGGCATTCACATCGTTAAGCAGGACATCGTATCCTGCCGTCGCAAACACCTGCGCGATGCCCAAGCCCATCTGCCCAGCGCCAATAACACCTACGGTGCGGATCTCCGCCATTGTTTATCCCCAGTTCTTCCGCCCTTGAAGCGTATTGTTCTTACCCGCATTGATGCGGTGCAACATAATAGACTAGTGGTCTGACCCCATTCTTGGCAAGCGGTCCAAACCGGGAATTTGCGCAAGAATATTTCACCGAGAGGTGTGCGCGCCGGGACTACCCCCGTATGGCATGCGTACCGCAAGCGTATGGCAATCGTCTGTACAGGAAGTCGGCGCGCAAGTGACCTTCGCAGGGGTCTTGAAGGGCCAATTCCAACCTGCACCATGAAATCAAAGTCTGGGACGGACGTGAAACCTGGGACCAATATCAGGGGCAATGCTTTTTTCGGGCAGCTGTCTGCGATACCCATACCGGTCTGTTCTGTCCGGGAGTTTGCTGACAAGGACGCCTTGCCCGCCATTTCTCGTGACAAACTCCTGCTTCGCGTGACCGGCAGTGATTTGCAAAGCTCAAGTGGCCCAGTTGGCTCGTGGGTCCCGTTCAGGTGCAAGGCTAGGCGCGTGAACCAAACGGTAGCGGGGGGACTGCAAACCTGATCCCAGTTGGATCCGAGATCCGTGGAGAAGTGGAGCAACAAACATCGGACTTCTACACGTTTAACTTCGACGAAGTGTTCTTTGGGCGTCTCTCGATCAACGTTCGTGGCGCTATCAGGTCTGTTGTCCATGAAGCACTCGGTAGGCGTCTGACGTTCGAATTCAGGTTAAGCGGTCCGTACCGCGACGAGATTGCCCAGACCCGGTAATACGTCCAGACTTGGCATCAGGGTGGCCAAGGCAGAGTTGCCTATTCCCTGTTGGTGGCTGCGCAAGAAGGCAAATAGAAAGGGCGCACCGTTGTCAGCGCGCCCTGAAATAGTGTGGCTTGGAAGAGATCAGTCCAGCTTGCCTTCCAGTTCGGGCAGAACGTCGAACAGGTCAGCCACAAGTCCATAGTCTGCGACCTGAAAAATCGGCGCTTCCTCGTCCTTGTTGATTGCGACGATGACTTTGCTGTCTTTCATCCCCGCAAGGTGCTGAATGGCTCCGGAGATCCCGACAGCGATGTAGAGATCAGGGGCTACGACCTTGCCGGTCTGTCCGACCTGCCAGTCGTTCGGTGCGTAGCCCGAGTCCACCGCAGCGCGCGAAGCACCCATGGCGGCGCCCAGCTTGTCCGCAACTTTTTCGATCAGCGCAAAGTTCTCGGTCGAGCCCATGCCGCGTCCACCCGAGATAACGATCTTGGCAGAGGTCAATTCCGGACGATCCGAGCTTTCGGTCTTGTCCTCGACCCATGATGAAAGCGCTGGATCAGAGGCCGGGTCTATCTTCTCGATCGGCGCCGAGCCACCTTCGCCAGCCGCGTCGAATGTCGCTGTCCGGATGGTGACGACTTTGATGGCGTCCGAGGACTTCACTGTTGCGATCGCGTTTCCGGCATAAATCGGGCGCACGAAGGTGTCTGCGTCTACGACTTCCTGCACGTCCGAGATCACCATGCTGTCCAGCAGGGCCGCAACGCGCGGCATGATGTTCTTGGCGTCTGTCGTCGCGGGGGCAACAACATGTGAATAGTCGCCCGCGAGGCTGACCAGAAGGTTCGCCGCAGGCTCTGCGAGCCGTTTGCCGTAAAGTGCGTGCTCGGCGCAGAGCACCTTGGACACACCGTCGATCTTGGATGCCGCCTCGGCCGCACCCGAACAGGTCGCACCGCAGCAGAGCAAAGTCAGATCGCCAAGCCCGGACACCGCGGTGACCGCCTTTGCGGTTGCATCCATAGACAGTTCACCATCGGTGACCTCTGCGAGCATGAGTACAGCCATTTTCAGATCACTCCCGCTTCATCTTTGAGTTTCGAGACCAGTTCGGCCACGTCGGCAACTTTGACCCCCGCTTTGCGCGCAGGAGGCTCGGAGACCGTGACGACTGACAGTCGCGGTGCCACGTCAACGCCCAGATCGGCAGGGGTCTTTGTGTCCAGTGGTTTCTTCTTGGCCTTCATAATGTTCGGCAGGGACGCATAGCGCGGCTCGTTCAGGCGAAGGTCCACTGTGACCACGGTCGGCATGTTGACCTCGATGACCTGCAGGCCGCCGTCGACCTCGCGTGTCACCTTGGCCTTGTCGCCGTTGATCTCAAGCTCGGAGGCAAAGGTTGCCTGCGACCAGCCCATCAGCGCGGCCAGCATCTGGCCGGTCGCGTTCATGTCATTGTCGATGGCCTGCTTGCCGCAGAGGACCAGGCCCGGCTGTTCTTCGTCGATAATCGCTTTGAGGATCTTGGCGACTGCGAGCGGCTCGATGTCGTCATCGACCGTTTCCGCGGCTTCGACCAGGATTGCTCGGTCGGCACCCATGGCCAGCGCAGTGCGGAGCGTCTCCTGCGATTTGGCGACGCCGACGGAAACGGCTATGATCTCTTCGACCTGCCCCGCTTCCTTGAGACGGATCGCCTGCTCGACCGCAATCTCGTCGAACGGGTTCATGGACATCCGGACATTGGCGAGATCGACACCTGTGTTGTCTGCTTTCACGCGGACTTTCACGTTGTAGTCGATCACGCGTTTGACGGGCACCAGCACCTTCATCGCGTTAGCTCCTCGGACTTTCGACAGTTTTTCTTGCGTGGGTTTAGCC
>JBGCFK010000311.1:0-2936 GCA_045106875.1 Paracoccaceae bacterium
AAGCTCTCCGAAGGGGCGGTCTGTGCGGGTGAGGTGGGCATGGTGCTGGAACAGGTGCCGCTGGCGGAAAACCGGCTGGAGCTGGCAGAGACACGCGACCGTTTCGGCATCCGCCGCCCGGTGCTGCACTGGCGCGTCACCGAACCGGATTACCAGACCATCCGTGAGGTCTCGCTGGCCTTTGCCCGACATCTGGCCGAGCAGGACCTGGGCCGGATGAGCCTGTCTGACTGGGTGCTCGACCCCAGCCTCGAGGTGGAACACAACGAAGACCTCACCGCCTATCACCACATCGGCATGACACGTATGGCCGCATCGGAAAAGGACGGTGTTGTGGATCCCGATTGCCGTCTCTTCGGGTCCGAGAATTTCTTTGTCGCAGGGTCCAGCGTCTTTCCCTCCGCAGGCCACGCCAACCCCACCGCCCCGATCATCGCGCTGTCGCTACGACTGGCGGATCACCTCGCGGGCCTGCAGGGCTGAAGAGCGTCTGTCACTAACGCGTGGATTATTGGTACGTGCCCAAAACACCCAAGGCGTCAGCCGCGGATCGCGCAGAATTCCGCGTCAGACGGTTTTGACACGGACTGGCCGCTTCAAGCCCAGAGCGCAAGTATTCCGGCTAGGCACATCTGTCTGCAGCAACGGCAATGAATTCATCAGATTTTTGGGCCAAACCTTCAATGCGGATCGGAAAGTCCGGTCTTTGTACCAATTCCCTCAAAGCACTGGCGACAGGAAGTACTTGCTCGCAATCACTGAAGTTTTCCAATTCCCAATAGAGCCAGATATGAGCAGTTTTCGCCCAAAGGTTCTCGGTCTTGGTTATTCTTTCAAGTTCTGACGCAATGCGCATGGCCGATTTAAATTTTTGACGCGCGGCGTCCATGTCGCCTTCCCCGTTGCGTGCAGATAATACACGGCCCTCAAACATGTTTAGATCGGATTTAGCGACAGTGGATACATAATCGTCCTCGAGATCTGCGATCATTTCGAGGGCTTCATCATGAAGACCTATTTCAGAGAGAGAATTTGCGATGGTTTGCTTCTCGCGCGGATAAAAATCGTCCGGTCGACGCGTCCAGAACAAGTAAGTTTCATTAATGACCCGTTCGCGCCGACCTTGCTTTGCCTCTAGAATAGCGGAGACGTCTTCGGTCCTGTTCTCGATATTTAAACGGTATACGTCCTCGTTGATGTCTTCGAGGTCACGGACCCAGCCTATCGCTGAATTGGCTTCCTCTTGCGCGCGATCTTTCCACTTTAGATACACTTGGTCGTAGAACGTAATCACGCCACCGATCACAGTCAAAACGATGGCGGCGGTTTGTACATCCCCAATGATGCGTTTCCACGCTGGCTTAGGCTTGGCACTTTCTTCCAGTTTCTGAAGGCGCGTGCGGAGATCGCTGAGTTGATTTTCGAGGGATGCGGTCATCTTAACTTCTCTTGAAAGGCATTGGCTTTGAATGGCCATTGGGTGCTGTTTCCGGAAATAATGCCCGAATTTGGTCTCGTGTCGAGAAATCTCAATGGCAGCCTGCTGGAAATCGCGCTGAAGTGCCGCGACCCGTTGCGCGATTTGGTGGGCGCGCAACAGCGAAGTTCGCTGCAACCGCATAAGGCAGCTTCATCCGCAAAGCTGTCTTTGATGTATCGCTCAAGGGCGCAGCGCGTCGCCGCCCTTGCCCTCAAAAAGCGTCTTGAGCCAGGCGGCCTCAAAGTCGATGTCGAACTCGGCGCAGACTTTCGCGCGACCGGCTTGGCCCATCTCGCCGCGGCGGTCAGGGCTTTGGGCGAGGGTCACCATCGCCTCGGCCAGTTCTGCGGCGTTGCCGGGGGCAACCATCAGGCCCGAAGACCCATGCTCAACCAGTTCTGCGACACCGCCGACGCGGGTGGCGATCACGGGGCGGGCGGAGGCCATGGCTTCCATAAGCACCACGGGCACCCCTTCGGCGAACGACGGCAGCACCAGCACGTCATGTGCCCCGAGCGCTGCGGCCACCTCGGCCTGCGACTGATACCCCAGCACATCCACCCCGCCGATACGCGCGGCTTGCTCCTCGACCCAAGCGCGGTCCTCCCCGTCGCCAATCACCGTGAGACACAGGTCGGATACCTGCATGCGGGCCATCTCGAAGCCTTCCAAAAGCACCCGAAGTCCCTTTACAGGGTCTAATCTGCCCACAAAAAGCATCCGGCATGGCCCCTCCCCCGCAGGCCCCACCGCATAGCGCGCAGGGCTCACCCCGCAATGCACAATGCGCAATTTATGCCAATGTGCAGGGTCGGAAAACAGCATCACCTGAGAGCGCGCGAAATGACTGATGCAAATTACCTGTTTGGCCCGCGCGACCTTCTCGCCCAGATGCCAGCTTTCGGGGGCAAAGAACTCCGTCGGCCCGTGCAGCGTGAAACTATAGGGAATGCCGGTGAGCGCCGACGTCAACATCGAGACCGTCGCGCTGCTGTCAGCAAAGTGGTTGTGCAGACGGGTGATCCCGGACACCTGCAGATGCCGCGCCAGAACGCCCGCCTCAAGGAAGTAGAAACACTGCCAGATGAAGCCCTTGAACCCCGGTCGCGCCGTGCGCAGCGCCAACGCCAGTGCTTTGAACCAGCGGCCGGGGCTGCGCCACAGCAGGCGCCCATGCGCGCCCAGCAGACGCAAGGGATTGCAGGCGGCCGCGAGCAGGTAGAAGGTCTCGGCCCGTGCTGCTTCTTCTTCGGGGCCAATAATCTGATCCTCGCCCGGCGCGCGCACCGAAGCGATGGTGATCTGAACCCCCAGAGCCCGCAACGCCGCGATCTCACGCTGAATAAACGTATGCGACGCCGCCGGGTAAAGGCCGGTGAGATAAGCAAGGCGAAGGGGTGTGTCCGTCATGATGCGCGCTTGGTGTCACGAGCGGCCCCTCAGGGTCAATTCAAAA
>JBGCFK010000312.1:0-7823 GCA_045106875.1 Paracoccaceae bacterium
TTTGCCTACGCTGCCGACGGCCATGTCCTGTTCTCGGTCGAGGCATATGAAAAATACGGCAAGCTTTCGGGCCGGGCGATTGACGATATGATCGCAGGTGCGCGGGTCGAGGTCGCACCATACAAGAAGAACCCAATGGACTTCGTGATCTGGAAGCCGTCGACCGATGAGCAGCCGGGTTGGGACAGTCCGTGGGGTCGGGGCAGGCCAGGTTGGCATAGCGAATGTTCGGCCATGGCGAGGGAGCTGCTGGGTGAGGTGTTTGACATTCATGCAGGTGGCATAGATCTGGCATTTCCGCACCATGAGAACGAGCTTGCGCAATCCTGCTGCGCCCACGGCACGGACCGAATGGCCAATTGGTGGATGCACAACGAGATGCTCCGTGTCGAAGGTGAGAAGATGTCCAAATCACTGGGCAATTTCTTCACCGTACGGGATCTTCTGGACCAGGGTGTGCCGGGCGAGGTGATCCGATTCATGCTGGTGTCGACACATTACCGTGCGCCGCTGGACTGGACACAGAAGCGGTTGGATGACGCGAGGAAGAGGCTTGGCAAGTGGTATCGCAAGACCGACGGCGTCGCAGCCGAAAATCGTCTGTTGTCACGTGTAGAAGCGGCTTTGGCCGATGATCTCAACACCCACCTTGTGTTCACCGAGATGGATCAGATGTCTGCTCCCGCCCTGCGTGCTACACTGCGGATGATGGGTTTTCCTGATGCCGAGGAAGTGGACTGGTTCCGTGAGGATCAGGAGATCATCGTCGGTGTCTCTGTTGAGGGTGATGCCGATCTGAGTGATGCTCAGAGAATTCTGCAGCCACACCTTTTGACTTGGCAAAGCCTGCGCGATGCCAAGGACTACGCTGCTGCCGATGTTCTGAAGAAGGCCCTTGGAGAACTTGGTGTAGATGTTCGTGCAACTGCGGATGGCCCGCAGGCCGCCATTACGGGTCAAAGCGATCTGGATGTTGCAAAGCTGGAGGCGTTGAAATGACTTCGCCCCTACCGCGCGCCAATTACCCTCTTCATCTTGCCCAAAATACCTCTCTGCAGCAGTGGGGGCAGGGGCTATGACCAGGGAACGCCTCTACCTCTTCGACACAACTTTGCGGGACGGACAACAGACGCAAGGTGTCGACTTCTCGGTCGTAGACAAGTCCAAGATCGCACAGGCACTCGACGAGCTGGGCCTCGATTACATCGAGGGCGGCTGGCCCGGTGCGAATCCTACCGACTCGGATTTTTTCCAGCAGGCTCCACAAACGCGGGCGCGTTTTACCGCCTTTGGCATGACCAAACGCACCGGCCGCTCGGCCGCCAATGACGAGGTGCTGGCCGAGGTTATCAATGCAGGCACAGGTACGGTTTGTCTGGTTGGAAAATCCCATGATTTCCACGTAACCGAGGCGTTGGGCATCACACTTGATGAGAATGTCGAGAACATTCGCGCCAGCTTTGACCATATCCAGGGTCTTGGCCGTGAGGGGATCTACGACGCCGAGCATTTTTTCGATGGATACAAGGCGAACCCGGCCTACGCCATGGCATGTCTGGAAGCGGCTCTGGAAGGTGGCGCCCGCTGGGTTGTGCTGTGTGATACCAACGGCGGCACGCTGCCGCTGGAGATCGGGACGATTGTCAGCCTCGTTTGCGAAAAGCTGGGCGGGGATCGTGTGGGTATCCATACCCACAACGACACCGAGAATGCGGTGGCCGGGTCCTTGGCCGCCATTGAAGCAGGCGCCCGCCAGCTCCAGGGCACGCTGAATGGGCTGGGCGAGCGATGCGGCAATGCCAACCTGACCTCCCTGATCCCTACTCTGGTTCTGAAGCCGATCTATGCGTCGGCGTTTGAAACTGGGATTGCGGCTGAAGCGCTGCCGAAACTGCGCGCGGCCTCTCTGATGTTGGACGAAATCCTGAACCGCGTGCCCAATCGGCAGGCGCCCTATGTCGGTGCGGCGGCTTTTGCGCACAAGGCGGGTTTGCACGCCTCTGCGATCGTAAAAAATCCAACTACTTACGAGCATATTCCACCCGAAAGTGTCGGCAACGAGCGCGTGATTCCGATGTCCAATCAGGCAGGGCGCTCCAACCTTGTGGATCGGCTCGCCAAGGCTGGGATCAAGGTGGACAAGACGGACAAGCGTCTCGGGCCGATGCTGGCACTGGTCAAGGAACGCGAGGACCGTGGTTTTGCCTATGACAGCGCGGGGGCTTCTTTCGAAATGCTGGCACGGCGAACCTTGGGGCTGCTGCCAAAGTTCTTCGAGGTCGAGCGCTACCGCGTCGCTGTCGAGCGGCGCACCAATGCCATGGGAGAGCAGGTCACGGTGTCTGAAGCTATTGTCGTGGTGCATGTGGGCGATGAGCGAATGATCTCGGCCTCGGAAAGTCAGGACCCGGTTTCGAAGCAGGATCAGGGACCGGTCAACGCTTTGTCCCGCGCACTGTTCAAGGATCTTGGACCATATCAAGACGTGATCGATGGGCTCAAGCTGGTCGACTTCAAAGTCCGCATTCTGAATGGCGGAACCGAGGCTGTGACGCGTGTGCTGATAGATTCGACCGATGCGAAAGGCGGCATTTTCTCTACCGTCGGCGTGTCCGCGAACATCGTGGACGCGAGTTTTCAGGCGCTGGAGGATGCGGTGCTGACCTGTCTGCTGCGAGCAGGAATGAAGCCGCAATGAGAGCGCGTTGATGGCAAGCGGGGCTGCGATTGCGGCCTGTGCCACCATCGTCGAACGCGACGATCCTCATCTCTATGCGACCGCCTTATTTGCGCCTGAGCCTGCCCGGTCTCGGCTTATGGTTCTCTACGCCTTTGATTGCGAGCTGTCCCGTGCTGCCAGTGCGTCTGCTGAAAGCTTGATACCACGCATGCGTCTGCAATGGTGGCGTGATGTCATCCAAGAGGCGGCAACAGGCGGTGAACCCAAGGCACATGAAGTTGCAGGGCCATTGGCACGGTTGATCCAAACGGACCCGGCGTTGATTTCTGATATTCAGGAGCTGAACGGAGGTGATCTCTTGTCGCGCATGACTTCAGGCTTCGAATGCGAGCTGAGCGCGCCCTTCACGTCGGACAGTTTCGATGACTGGGCCCGCGATCGGTTTGGCTCGAGGCTGGGGCTGGCAGGCAGCATCTCGCCGCTTGGTCCTGAATTTGGACATGACGCAGATGATTCTGCCGCCTGTCGGGTTCTGGCCTACGGACTTGCGTTGCGCACGGCGGCACGGATGGCTGCGAGTTCCGGGCGCACATTATTGCCGGACCTGAGAGGCGAAGATCTCGCGGCGCTTGGCCGTGGTGAGGTCTCCGCCAATCTGCAAAAAAGTCTTGCAGAGCGGGCGAGTGCGTCAATCACTGCTCTCAGATCGTTGCGCGGGACACGGCGTCTGCGCGGCGAAGCGTTGGTCGCTCATCTGCCGATCCGCCGGGAAGCGCGTGTGATCGCAAAGGTAGCAAGGAACCCTGCCATCATCACAAAGTTGCCAGATGAAAAAGTCCGTCCCTTCGAGGGACTTGGTCTGGCGCTCGCTGTCTGGCGCCGGCGCTGGTAGCGTCTAACGTTTCTTCAAAAGGTATATCGTGCTTTCCAGCCCAATACCGGGCAGGTGCGCGCCGTGATCCTTCACCAGAAGATCAACCGCTCCGTATTCGGTTAACTCGAGAACCCTCGTCTCGAAACTGCGTTCTGCCAGTGCATGATCGTTCAGCGAAAAGACAAAACACCCCCCCGAGGGCAGTCGCTCCAAAATCTCATCCAACACGGTTGCGGGCATGAAGGACGGGTTGAGCACTCCGATCGCGGTGGCATTCTGGTAGGTATCCTTCGATATGCTATCCAGAGGTTGCGACATGTCCAGTGGCGCAAGCGCGCGGTAGACCTGCTTTTCCTTGGCTTGGGCCAGCATTTCCTGCGAGATATCGAAGCCATCGAGGCATTCGAACCCTGCCTCGGTCAATGCCAGCCCGGACAGTCCGGTGCCACATCCAAACTCGGCCAGCGGAGCCCAAGGTGCTGCGGCGTGGACGATAAGTGCCTCTGCGCAACGCTGCGGCGTGACGTAACCGTTTTCGGCCAGTTCGGCATCATATCCGGCTGCCCAGCCATCATAGAAGGCCCGGGACGTATCGGCAGTTTTCAAATCGTAGACCGTGCTGAGCCCGTTTTTTGTCATAATTTTCCCCTCGGTCCACTCTAGGCAGCGACCGTGGCGGGGTAAACCCCCGGTGCTACTCGGCTGCTTGCGGCGCGGCCTCGTCCAACCATCCCATCAACGAGGCCTTCGCACGGTCCGTGTAGGCGCGTTTGCGGTCCTGTTTACCCCGCCGGCCCTTCTTGGCTTCCACCAGTGGAGGGAACAGGCCGAAGTTTACATTCATCGGCTGGAAGGTCTCGGCGTCCGCACCGCCAGTGATATGCGCAAGCAAAGCGCCAAACCCGGTGTCAGGTGGCGGAGGTGTGATCGGTTGGCCCAGACGTTCCATCGCCGCAAAGCGTCCCGCCAGGATGCCCATGGCACCAGATTCGACATAGCCCTCTACACCGGTGATCTGGCCTGCAAATCTCAGCCTCGGTGCTGTTTGCAATCGCATCACTGGATCAAGCAAACGGGGCGAGTTCAGGAACGTGTTCCGATGGATTCCGCCAAGCCTCGCAAAGCGCGCATCCTCCAGACCAGGGATCATGCCCAGCACTTCGGCCTGCGCGGCGTATTTCATCTTGGTCTGGAAGCCGACAAGATTATAGAGCGTACCCAGCGCATTGTCCCGGCGTAACTGCACCACTGCATGAGGCTTTTCGGGAGCGTGTGGGTTGGTCAGTCCTACAGGCTTCATAGGTCCCCAACGCAAGGTCTCACGGCCTCGTTCGGCCATGACCTCGACGGGCAGGCAACCCTCGAAATAGGGCGTGCCCTCCCATTCCTTGAACTCGGTCTTCGGCGCCGACAGAAGTGCATCAATAAAGGCTTCATACTGGTCGCGCGACATCGGGCAGTTCAGATAGGCTGTTCGTTCTTCCTCAGTCTCACCCTTGTCATAGCGGGACTGGAACCATGCCTTCTGCAAGTTCACGCTGTCCGCATAGACGATGGGTGCGATGGCATCGAAGAAGGCAAGGTCAGCCTCACCCGTCAGCACACCGATGGCCTCTGCCAACGAGGCGGAAGTTAGTGGTCCCGTGGCAATGATCACGCTGTCCCAGTCCTCGGGTGGCAATCCCACAACCTCGCCTCGTTCGATGGAAATCAGGGGGTTCGCTTGCAGACGGCTGGTAACTTCTGCAGAGAAGACATCACGATCCACGGCCAAGGCTCCGCCCGCAGGAACCTGTGCCGGGATGGCTGCTTCCATCATCACCGAGCCCAGTTGCCGCATCTCCCAATGCAGGAGCCCCACAGCATTGCTTTCGTCATCGTCTGACCGAAACGAGTTGGAACATACCAACTCCGCCAAACCATCTGTCTGGTGGGCATCCGTAACGCGCTTTGGCCGCATCTCGTGAAGGATAACGGGCACACCCAGCGAAGCTGCGGCCCAGGCAGCCTCAGAGCCAGCCATACCGCCGCCAATTATGTGTATCGGTTTTAACATTTCCATGTCGAGCATTTAGCCCGTCATTTGACGGTCCACAACACGTTGTAGCAACGGCACATAGTGCGCAAAGGGCAAGGTTGAGAGTTCTGGATCCTTGCCCTGTTCGTCCCAGAGCCGGACCTGGATGATGTCTTTCAGCCCGGGATTCTTCTCGAAGGCCGCGACTTCCGCGTCAGACATCGGCCCGCCCTGAAGCTTCAGCGAGTGAATAGAGGCATCTGACAACTTGTCAAAATAGGAAGGATCCGTGGCGCAGAGATATCGCTTTGCGTCCACATGAAAACGCACGCAGTCTACGACCAACCTCGGGAACCAATTTGCAAGCACGCGTGCGCCTGCTTCTTCGTGCACTGTGTCGACGTCATGCTCCGCCGCGTCCGCTTGGAACTCATGGGTGAAGTGTCCAACATCGTGCAGCAGCGCTGCGGCCACGACCTCGTCAACTGCACCGGCCTGCTCTGCCAGTTGCGCGCATTGCAGCATGTGAACGCCTATGGTCACGGGCTCGCCCAGATATTCGCCGTTGGCGTTCTTCTCGAAGATCCTGGCGAGAAACGGGACGATGGTTTCGGGCGTCAGATCAGTCATGATTGCTCCACTGGCTTTGGCGCCCAAAATGGCATTGTTCAGTCACTGATTATAGCGCCCATCGCCTGGGCAGGGCAGCTTTCTACCCTCAACCGCCCTGCCGGCGCGCCAGAAAGGCCAGCCGCTCGAACAGATGCACGTCCTGTTCGTTCTTAAGCAACGCACCATGAAGCGGCGGGATTGCGGACTTTGGATCGGCACGCAGTGTTTCTGGGTCAACATCATCAGCGACAAGCAACTTCAGCCAGTCCAGCACTTCCGAGGTTGATGGCTTCTTCTTCAGTCCCGGCGTCTCGCGCACCTCGTAGAACTGGGTCAACGCCTCGCGCACCAATTTCTTCTTGATATCAGGGAAGTGGACTTTGATGATTGCGTTCATCGTGTCCGTGTCCGGGAAACTTATGAAGTGAAAGAAGCAACGGCGCAGAAAAGCGTCGGGCAGCTCTTTTTCATTGTTGGACGTGATGATCACGATGGGACGCTGACGCGCTTTGATCGTCTCGCCGGTCTCGTAGACGTGGAACTCCATCCGGTCGAGTTCCTGCAGCAGGTCGTTCGGGAACTCGATATCTGCCTTGTCGATCTCGTCGATCAGCAGAACCAAGCGCTCGTCAGCGTCGAAAGCTTCCCACAGTTTGCCGGGTTTGATGTAGTTCTTGACGTCTCGAACGCGTTCTTCGCCCAGCTGCGAATCGCGAAGCCGGCTGACGGCGTCGTATTCGTACAAGCCCTGTTGCGCTCGGGTCGTGGATTTCACATGCCACTCCACCAAACGCAGCCCAAGGCTACCAGCGACCTGCCGAGCCAATTCTGTCTTTCCGGTGCCAGGCTCACCCTTTACCAGCAAGGGACGCTCCAGAGTGATGGCTGCGTTGACTGCGACCATCAGGTCCTCGGTTGCCACATAATCGGCTGTGCCTTCGAAACGCATTCGTGCCTCTCTGTTCAGGGATGGTGTTCCACAAGACGGAATCCCTCACATATAGCGCAATTTTGATGACTCTTTAAGGCGTGACATCGATAAGAGGCGGCAGTATGAGAACGCAAAGCGTGGCAGGGTGTCATGGTTGAAAAACTATGTGGCAACGGGGTTTCCGGCATGAATGTCGAAACGGGTATCACCGCAGATTACGTACCTTCTGACGACGAAGAATTTATGTGCGATCGTCAAAAGGAGTACTTTCGTGCGAAGCTGTCGGATTGGAAAGCGTCGATCCTTGGTCAAAGTCGCGACACTGTGACGATGATGCAGGAAGATACGACCAATATTCCGGACTTGGCGGACCGAGCATCTGCGGAAACTGATCGGGCGCTGGAGTTGCGGACGCGAGACAGGCAGCGGAAGTTGATTTCCAAGATTGACGCGGCACTGCGCCGTATCGATGAGGACACCTACGGGTACTGCGAAGTGACCGGGGAGCCGATTTCTCTGAAGCGTCTTGATGCGCGGCCCATAGCGACCCTCAGCCTCGAAGCACAGGAGATGCACGAGCGCCGTGAGAAGGTGCACCGCGACATCTGAAAAGTGCTGGCGGATCGAGCGAGGCGAAGGGTTCCTGGTTGGGCGTCCGGTTCTGCTTGCCCTGCGCGGTCACGCGGATGCGCGCAGGAGTATCTTTCAA
>JBGCFK010000313.1:0-9084 GCA_045106875.1 Paracoccaceae bacterium
GTCTATCTATATTTTTGGGCGAAAGTTCGGCTCGACCTCAGTGACGCTCAGCGACAAGGGCGGACGAATCATCGCTGTTGTGGACGTCAATGTGATCCACGATGTGGGCCAGCTGAAGCGGATGCTGCACAGTGTTCTGCCGAATGAACGCATTGCCGTCCGCCCGGCCTATGATGGCATCGTTCTGTCGGGCACAGTATCCAGCGCCGCCGCTGCGGCGCGCGCCGAGGCTATTGCGCTTCGTTTTGCACCAGAAGCGGTTTCGAACCTCATGAACGTGCGTGGCAGTCAGCAGGTCATGCTTGCGGTCCGGTTCGTCGAAATCCGCCGCAACACACTGAAACGTCTCGGAATTAACGCGACTGGCTCGCTCGGCGGCGGCGCAGTGACATTGCTTGGAGACCTCGTGAACGTCATCACGACCCCGCCCTCCGTCGGATTCCTTGGACTGGGTGTGAACGCAGGTTCGAACTCGTTCACCGGCATCCTTGACGCTCTGGAAGAAAAGGGCGCCGTGCGCACGCTGGCCGAGCCCGTCTTGGTGGCGATGTCTGGCGACACTGCGGATTTCCTGGCGGGTGGTGAGTTTCCACTTCCTGTCGGCCGCAAGGATGACGAGATCAAGCTGGAGTTCAAGAAGTTCGGCGTCGGTCTATCGTTCACACCCACCGTTCTTGCGGACGAGATGATCAATCTGCGCTTGCACATGGAAGTCTCAGAGCCTGATGAAACCCTGGATCTGGAAATTCTCGGATTGAAGATTCCGGGTCTGACTGTTCGACGCACGACCACGACTGTAGAGCTGCGCAACGCCCAGAGCTTTGCGGTATCCGGGTTGTTGCAGGAGAGTTTCTCCGATCAAGTCAAACAACTGCCCTTCATTGGCGACTTGCCGATCCTTGGTCCGCTAACCCGCAGCACCCAATACCAGACCGGGCAAACCGAACTTGTCATGATCGTAACCCCTTACCTGGCCAAACCTGTCGATGGGAACCAGCTGCGTACCCCTGGTTTCGTACCGCCTAGCGAACAGGAACTCTTTCTGGACGGTACGGTCGAGGGTAGCGGCGCACTGGATCCGAACTTGCACAATTCTGCCGGGTTCTCCGGCCCACACGGATATTCGTCATGGTAATGCGTCCTGTTTCCCTGCCCCTGGTCCTGGTGTTGGCCGCCGCGTGCACTGATCCAAGCCAAACCCGGCCCATCGAACTGACACCCCATGGCAACGCTGTGCGTCACAACACCGCCGCGCAGATTGTCAATCCGATCCCGCCAAGAGGCAAGATCAACCCAAGCGATGCGGCGCGCGCGACCCTGGCCGTGGAGGCTTACCGCGCTGGCGAAGTCAAAGACCCAACCGAATCGTCGGCAACATCCAAGACAACGGATGTCGAGTAGCCGCACTCTCTGGCATATCGCCGAAGAATCGGGCATACCCCGCGCCGACTGTGAGTGCGAGGTACGCAATGCATGACATCCGTTGGATTCGAGACAATGCGGAGGCCTTTGACGCCGGCCTCGAACGGCGGGGACTTGCGCCCCAGTCCGCCAGCCTGCTGCAGCTTGACGAGACACGCCGCGCTGCGATCTCTGCCACCGAGTCAGCCGTGGCGGCGCGCAATGCAGCATCAAAGGACGTCGGCCAGGCCAAGGCCAAAGGCGATGACGCGGAATTCGAACGTCTTCGCCGATTGCTTGCAGCGACGAAGAATGAAATCGCAGACCTAGAGGCAGCGTCCCGTCGCGCAGACGAAGCTCTGAACATCGAACTCATGAGTCTTCCCAACCTTCCGCAGGACGACATCCCGAACGGTGCCGACGAAGCGGCCAATGTAGAATACCGCCGCTGGGGCACTCCTCGCGCTTTCGACTTCGCACCCAAGGAACACTGGGAATTGGGTGAGGCAATGGGTGCGATGAATTTCGAATTGGCCGCAAAGCTGTCGGGCAGTCGTTTCGTTGTGCTTTCCGGTTCTCTGGTTCGCCTGCACCGGGCACTTGCACAGTTCATGCTGGACACTCATGTCGACGAAAACGGCCTGACGGAGGTCTGGACCCCGGTATTGGTCCGCGACGACGCCATGCTGGGGACCGGCCAACTGCCTAAATTCGCTGAAGACAGCTACAGGACGACAAATGGCTGGTGGTTGATCCCGACAGCAGAAGTGACGCTGACCAATTTGGTAGCTGGCGAGATCCTAGATGCTGCGCAACTCCCGCGACGCTACACAGCTTGGACGCAGTGTTTCCGGTCCGAAGCCGGCAGCGCTGGCAAAGATACCCGGGGGATGCTGCGTCAACACCAGTTTGAGAAAGTCGAGATGGTTTCCGTGACCACGCCCCAAGACAGCATGGTCGAACTCGATCGCATGACAGGTTGCGCCGAGGGAATACTGGAAAAGCTCGGCCTCGCCTATCGGACAATGGTTTTGTGTACCGGCGACATGGGGTTCGGTGCCCGCCGCACCCACGATATCGAGGTCTGGCTGCCCGGCCAGAACACTTATCGCGAGATCAGTTCTTGCTCGGTTTGCGGTGATTTTCAGGCACGGCGGATGAACACCCGGTTCCGAAAAGAACCAGAAGCGAAGCCAGAATTTGTCCATACGCTTAATGGTTCAGGTCTTGCCGTCGGGCGTACGCTGATCGCAGTTATGGAAAACGGACAACAATCGGACGGTAGCATCGATTTGCCCGAGGCGTTGGCACCCTATTTGGGCGGCCGGCTAAAGATCTTGCCAGACGGTGTGCTTCACTAGGCGAGAAACGACGGACCGAATCGGAATGTCGCGTTAGACTGTTTCAACAACAAGAGGGAGGTTACCATGTTTGGGGCAAAAAACTCGGCCATACGGCTCGGCTTTCTGGCAGGTCTGTCTATGCTTGCAGCCTGTGCTGACGAAGGCGCCCAATCAAGCGCTCCGGCCCAAGCGAGTGCGACTTCCAGTACATCAGCAGCCACTGCGGCGGCGCCTGCGGCAACAGAAGGCCGCATCAATATGTCTCAATGCAACCCGCCCGCTGAAGGCAGGGTTGCCTTCAAGGTTGGCGAAGCGGTGCTTCGCGTGCCGGGCGCGGCAATCGAGAACGCAGTCCCTACCGGTTTGCAGGGCCAGGTTAAAACCGAAGCAGTTCTGCAAGAAGTTCAGGCGCGAGTGTCGCAAGGTGAGGGGTGCCCGAACCGGCCACTGGACAGCCAGTTGCTCGTCGTGCAGTCCGGCCTGACCCATCAGCACCTCGGACCCGGACTTGGCTTCCGCCGCGCTGATGATCGCTTCACCCAACAATATGCACAGCTGATCAATCAGTTGCGGGACAATCCTACAGGCCGATGTCAGGAAGCTCAGGGTGGTCTGCTGGCCTGCCGCGGTACCGAGACAAATTCGGGACGCGAGACTGACGTGCTGTACTTTATCAGCACCGACAAGGCCGTGCGCATGAACTCCGGAAGCCCGCTCTTTGCACGCTGTCTGATCAGCGCAGAGGGTATCAGCGGTTGCGCGATGTTCGACCGCCTCGCCGCGGGGTCTATCTACGAAACACGCCTCAACCCTGGAAAATACACCAGCGAGAGCCTGAAGGCGGCGCAGCAACTTATCGTGGCCCGGATCTCGCAATGGCGCAGTTAAGGCCGATTTGCAACGACCCGCCGCTGCCTCGGTAATATTGCGAAGCTCTTCTGGACGCATCCCCGCCTGCACCGTAGAACCCATGCGGAGCAGGCGTGAGGGATGGCATGCGGGTACTTATCACCAATGACGACGGCATCACCGCACCCGGTCTTGCCGTGGCGGAAGAGATCGTGGCCGAGGTCGCTGGCCCGAATGCAGAGATCTGGGTCGTGGCGCCAGACAACGAGAGGTCGGGCGTCGGACACTGCATATCCTACGTGGCGCCTACGCGGCTGACACAGGTTGGCCCCAGACGTTTTTCTGTCGATGGCTACCCTGCTGATTGCGTGCTGGTCGGGCTGCACAAAGTGCTGAAGAACACGCCGCCTGATCTGATCATCTCGGGCGTCAACAAAGGCCACAACGTCGCCGAAGATGTTGTCTATTCGGGCACCGCCGGAGCCGCGATGGAAGGTGGTCTCAACCGCATTCCCTCAATCGCCCTCAGCCAGTTCTACAGATCGACCGAAGGCGCTCCGGAAGATATGTGGAGCTCCGCACGTGCCCACGGGGCAGCAGCCGTCCGCGCAGTCATGAAGATGCCGTTCCCGGGAACCACTTTCTACAACGTGAACTTTCCGGCAATGGACCCAAGTGCGGTTCGCGGCACCACGATTTGCCGACAGGGCATTCGCGACGAAGCGACGTTCGAGATATCGGACTATACGGCACCCAATGGCCGGTCCTTCCAGTTCGTACGCCACCGGATCGCCAACCACTCGGCCCCCGAGGGCAGCGACGCGCGCATGCTGATCGACGGTTGGGTGACAATCACACCGCTGCGACCGGAATTGACTGCCGATGACCTTCTCGACCAGGCTCGGGCTGTGCTGGATGCAGAATGATGCAATCATGAGCGAGCCCAGCGCCCAGCAAGAAGCGGTCATGCAGCTGATCTACAGCTTGCGTAAGGCTGGTATCAGGGACCAGCGCGTCCTGACCGCATTCGAGCAGATCCCGCGTGATATATTCGTCGAAATGACCTTCGCCGAACGCGCCTACAGTGACAGCGCCCTGCCAATCTCCTGCGGCCAGACAATCTCTCAGCCTTCAGTGGTTGCCCTGATGACCGAAGCGCTGAACGTCACGCCAAGGTGCAAGGTTCTCGAAGTCGGAGCCGGGTCCGGATATCAGGCCGCGATTCTGGCGCGTCTGGCACGCAGGGTCTACGGGATCGAGCGTCATAAGATTCTCGCACAGGCCGCCCGCGACCGGATGTCCGCACTGGACCTTTCAAATGTCAGCATCCGTACAGGCGACGGAACGCGCGGATGGCCGGAACAGGCACCATTCGACCGTATAATCCTGTCAGCCGCGGCAGAGGATGCGCCGTCGATCCTGCTGGACCAACTGAGGATAGGTGGCATAATGGTGCTACCAGTTGGTCAGTCGGACGAAGTTCAACAACTGATCCGAATCGAGAAGACCGAAGATGGTCCCGAGTATACCGAGCTGACCGAAGTGCTGTTCGTGCCCCTGATTGCCGGGCTTCCAGACGACAGCAACGCTTCGGACGCAGAGCAGACAGACAGGATGTGAGGCCGCTGCAATGAAAACGAGATATGTGACAATCGCGATGGGTCTGGGTTTGACCGGACTGCTTATCGCGTGCACGCCGAACAAATCGGCTAACCCTGCCAATGTCGACATTCGCGGCAGCGATCCGAACCAGGCGCTGCAGCAGACAGGGCCCAATACGCTCAATAACTCCGTGACCGCCGGACCCGACGCCAACGGGATCGTGACCTACGATGGTTACCAGACCGCACGCGCGCGGGGCGGTGATACTGTCAGCAAGGTCGCGGAACGGGTCGGTTTGTCCGCCACGCAACTCGGGTCCTACAATGGGCTTCCCGCCACACATGTACTGCGGGATGGAGACGAGCTTGCTTTGCCCCCGCGTCCGGGCGGGTATGGCGAGAACGGTCCAAGGGTAGATGTGACAGCGCCGTCCTCCGGTCAGCAGGTGGCTGCGGCAGCGGTTACACCGTCAACCCCGACAATCCAGCAGACGCCTCTGGACGGCACACCCGTCAACGAAGATGGCACCGTGACTGCCGCCGCGCCCCAAACTGCGCCCTCCGCCCCACCAGCGCCCAGTGCCCCTGCCGCTGCTGGAGATCCGGGTTGGAGCCCCGATCTCGCTGCGGCAGCTATTGCACGGTCAAACGGTGGTATCAGGAATGACGGAACGCTGGGCGCGCCGCCAAGTTCTGCAGCGCCGGTGCCACCGGAACCTGCACCCAAACGCGAGCTCGAATCACCCGGCCTGTCGCAGTACCAGACAGAGGAATCGGCTGGTGTGACGTCCGTTCCGGCCACGAAGCCAGACACCACGGATGTCGCTGACGGAACTGAAGTGGCAGCAGCCTCGCAGGCAACCGCGTCCGCTCCACCGGTCAAGATGCGCCGCCCCGTGAACGGACCTGTCGCAATCGGCTTCAACAAAGGCAGCGGACCCGCGCGCAATGACGGTGTCGACTTCGCAGCGCCTGCAGGCGCCAAGGTGGTTGCCGCGATGGACGGCGAGATCGCATTGGTGTCGCAATCGCTGGGCGGTCTGGGCACCATCGTGCTCATGCGCCACCGAAATGAGTTGCTGACGGTCTATGGTCGGGTAGATGGCGTTTTGGTCAAGAAGGGCGACATCGTACAGGCCGGCCAACAGATCGGGATCGTCTCGAACGCCGCAGCACCGGCAGAGCCACGCATGCATTTCGAAGTGCGCCGCGGAAGCGAAAGCCTGGACCCGATGCAGTTCCTCAGTTGAGATCGGCAGGTCGGGATCCGGCACCTGGTACATGGCTTATGAAGAAACCCGCAACTGGATGTTGGATCGGCTGCCCAATGGCGCCACCGCTGTTGAGATTGGCGTCTGGCGGGGAGACTTCTCGGCCCGGATACTTGAACGAGCGCACCCGAAGCTGTTGCACCTGATCGATCCGTGGGCTGCGCGTCCGGACGGGGTGCACGCCCAATCCATCTATGGCCGCAGCTCTCAGGACAACATGGACGGCATATATGCCGAGGTTCAGCAACGCTTCGCCTCCGAGGTAGCCGAGGGTCAGGTGCAGATTCACCGGGCAACATCCGCCAAGGCCATGGCCCGGTTCGCGCCGGACAGTCTGGATTACGTTTACATTGACGGGGACCATGCCTTCGACGCCGTCTCTGTCGATCTGGAGCTCAGCTTTCAGCGCGTGCGCCCCGGCGGGCTGATTTGCCTCGATGATCACATGATGGGGAAATGGTGGGGCGACGGGATCGTGCGGGCGGTGAACACGTTCCTGGGTGCCCACCCCGAGCGCCTGCACCTGCAATTCGTCGGGGACTGGCAGGTCGTCATCCGAAAGAGGGACAATGCATAAGCACGACAGGCTCGGGCCCGGTAGTCTCAGGCGACATCCAGCCTGACACCATGGCGCCCGGCGAGGTCCTGCACGAACTGCCACGCCACACGGCCCGAGATAGCACCCCGCGTCTGGCGCCATTCGATCGCCTCGGCGCGCAGTTCCTCATCCGAGACCCCGATCCCGAAATGGTCGCAATAGCCCCGGATCATCGCGAGGAACTCGTCCTGTCCGCACGGGTGGAAGCCCAGCCACAGCCCGAACCGATCCGACAAGGAGACTTTCTCTTCCGTTGCCTCAGACGGGTTGATCGCAGAAGAACGCTCGTTCTCGATCATGTCCCGCGGCATCAGGTGACGCCGGTTCGACGTGGCGTAGAACAGCACATTGTCAGGCCGCCCGGCGATCCCGCCATCCAGCACAGCCTTCAGGGACTTGTAGTGCGTGTCATCCTTGTCGAAGCTGAGATCATCACAGAACACCAGAAACCGCTCTGGCAGGCCGCGCACCATGTCCATCAGCCGCCCGATAGAGGGGATATCCTCGCGCTGGATTTCGATCAGGTGCAGATTGCCGGTCTCGGCATTGGCCCGCGCATGTGCCGCCTTGGTCAGCGACGACTTGCCCATTCCGCGCGCGCCCCAAAGCAGCGCATTGTTGGCCGGTAACCCACGCGCAAAGCGCTGTGTGTTCTCCATCAGCGTATCGCGTGCCCGTTCGATGCCGACAAGCAGATCCATCTCAATACGGCTGACATTTGGCACCGGCTCCAGACGGTCCGGTTCAGTCGCCCACATCCAGGCATTCGCGAGCGTCCAGTCGGGGATCTTGCCGGCAGCGGGAGAAATACGCTCCAGCGCATCGGCAATGCGCCGAAGATCAGACGCCATGTCCAGTTCGACGGACGCCGAAGACAGCTTGTCAATCATGTCACTCATGGCTCGCGCCCTGCCTCGCCCTGGTCGAATTCTTCCTCGTCATCATCCCAATCATCATCGTCGAACTCGGCCTCGTCCGCCGCGCGGCGCGCCTCGAACCTGCGCACGATGTGGATCGAGATTTCATAAAGAATATAGACCGGTATCCCCAGCAGGAACTGCGAGATGATGTCAGGCGGTGTGATCAGCGCCGCTGCCGCCGCAATCCCGACCACGGCGTATTTGCGTCCATTGCTCAACTGTTCCGAGGTGATCAGTCCGACCCGGCCCATCAGCGTCAGCAAGACCGGCAACTGAAAGCTCATGCCAAAGGCGAGCAGCATCACCTTGATGAAACCGACATATTCGGAGAAGCGGTTGTTATTCTCGATCTGGATGCCGCCGCCCGCCGCCGTGTTCTCGGCAAAGGCGATGAGGAAGTTCAGTGCGAGCGGGATGACCAGAAAATACGCGAGCGATGCACCCAGAATGAAGAGGAACGGTGTCGCCAGCAGAAACGGCAGGAACGCGCCCTGTTCGTTCTTGTAAAGCCCCGGCGCCACGAACGCCCAGACCTGATAGGCGATGAACGGGAAACCGAAAAAGAATCCGCCCCAGATTGCGAGGTTCATGAATGTGAAGAAGGTTTCCTGCGGGCTGAGCGATTGCACCGATGCTTCGGGATCCGCGATCAGCAGCGGGCCAGACAGGAAGTCCCACATCTGAAAGCGGAAGATGAAGCATAGCACCGTCATGATGCCCAGTGCGATCAGTCCGTGTATCAGGCGAGAACGCAATTCGATCAGGTGCTCGATCAGTGGGGCCGAGCTGTCTTCAACATGGTTGTCGGTCATTTTTCTACAATCGTCTCGACAACCGCTGCTTGCGCTGGTGTGGTTTTTGGCTCGGGCGCAGCACTTTCGGGCGCGGGCGTTTCAGCCGCGGGGGTCGGCGCGAGTTCCGAGGCCGTCTCGTCCACCATTCCCGGATCGTCCGGTTCGACAGGCTTGGCAGGCACGTCCTTCGCCTCTGTCTTCTTCATCTTGGCCGCAGCATCGTCACTGGAGACCGCCTTGTTGGCCTGGCTTTTCAGGTCAAACGAGCTGATGTCGTTCTTCAGGTCGCGCAGTTCCTTCAGGTTGG
>JBGCFK010000314.1:0-3368 GCA_045106875.1 Paracoccaceae bacterium
GACCACGGTGGGCGGTGGGGGGGATGGCAGTGCGGGTGGCAGGCGCTGGGTCCAGCAAGCTTGAATAGGTGGTGGGGCGCTTATCTCGGTTCGGAAGATCAGATCCTGATTGAAGGCCGGCTTGATAAGGTGCGTCAGGAAATCGTCCAAACCCGCGCGGCTGCCAGGGCCCAGCACGGTTGGATTATGGACAGCTACGTGTTGCGTCGTTCCTGACAATCTGCACAGCACTATAATCCAATTCGCAGAACGATTGATACGCGATTTCAGTGCTAGAATGTTGTCAGTCTGATGTGCTTTCCAAAACAAAAATACCACCGTCACGCGTTGACCAATTCAATCGGTATTGCCTTGCGGTGACATTTGTTGAGGCCTTCGGCCGGGCGCAGTTGACTGTATCCGAGCCCGGCCGTTCGAGGAGCAGAAACATCTTCTGCCTTCACGTAGGTGCTGGAAGGTCTGTGCTGATCCAATTCCTCCTCCCTAAAGAGCAAATTGAATCAGTGTGTAAAGCACCGTTCAAGCGAGAGTTTTTCAACGACGTAACCTCTAGGCAGCCTGCGCTTTTTTAGATATGCGCCCACTAAGATAGGCAGTTTGTTTGTTGCAAGCAGTCCCTTGCTCGGCCAAGCTTCTGACTTCCAAGGAAACCATGCCCGGGGATCGATGGCAGCAATGCTCTTAAATGGACGATGTTTACTTGGGCGAACTCTAACTCGTGGCAATGAACACGAGTCTATTTCCGCAATGCTCACTATCGAACCTGGGTTCCATAGACGACCCAGGGAGCTCAAGGCGCTCGCTCCGAACGCAGTGTCGATCGAAGGCAGGGCGGAACGAAAAACCGAAATGATTCTGCAGCTTTCCTCACAGTGGACCTCTGAGCGCGCAGAAGATACCGTAAATCAGAGTAAATCCGGACATCCGCACACCAATGGCTAAAAACAAAATTCTACTCGCATCGGACATCGCCCTCCAATTGCGCAAACGCCAACTTAGCGCAGTAGAAGTGACTGAAGCGCACATCAACCGGATCGAGGAAACTTCCCCTAAGATCAACGCGATTATCGAACAGACGTTCGATGAGGCAATGGAAAAAGCTCAACTCACCGACGAGCAGCTCGCCCGCGGCGAAGATCCAGGCCCGCTGGCCGGTGTCCCCGTCACCATTAAAATCAACGTGGATCAGCGAGGTCACGCGACCACAAATGGGCTGAAACTCCAGAAAAGCTTGGTGGCTGACGTGGACAATCCCGTCGTCGCAAACCTGCGGAAGGCAGGCGCGATCATCGTCGGACGCACGAATACGCCAGCGTTTTCAATTCGCTGGTTTACCAACAATGCTTTGCACGGAGAGACGCTGAACCCTCGCAACCCGGCGGTCACGCCAGGTGGCTCTTCCGGTGGCGCGGCTGCGGCGGTGGCGGCAGGGTTTTGTTCGATTGGACACGGCACTGATATCGCGGGCTCCGTCCGCTACCCGGCTTATGCCTGCGGGGTACAAGGGTTGAGACCGTCACTCGGGCGGGTGCCAGCATGGAATGCAACAGCGGCAGACCGCATGATAGGCGCGCAGCTCATGGCCGTCTCCGGCCCAATCGCGCGCAGCATTGACGATCTTAGGCTCGCGTTCGAAGCTATGGTCGCGCCGGACGCGAGGGATCCGTGGCACATCGCGGCACCCTTTACGGGCGCGGGATGCGAAAAGCGCGTCGCGCTTTGCCTTGCGCCCGATCGCATGGCTGTTGAAACCCCGGTCAAAGATGCTTTGCTGCGGGCCGCGCGGGCGCTCGAAGCCGCAGGATGGGTGGTGGAAGACGTCGAAATTCCGCCCATCCGCCGTGCTGCCGAGATCAACGCCACGCTCTGGATGGCCGAAACCGACCTGGGCACCGCCGAGATGATCGCACGAGAAGGCGAACCCGACAGTCAGTTCGTTTTTACCCAGATGCGTCGTCTGGCAGGACCGCTGGATCAGTCGACCTTCATGGCAGCGCTGCAAGAACGCACCGGGCTTTTGCGCCAATGGGCGCAATTCTTCGAGCGTTATCCATTGGTGCTTTGTCCGATCTCTGGCGAACTACCATTCGAGCAGCAGAGCGATGTGCGTTCGGAGGCGGATTTTGAACGCATCTATGAGGCGCAATTGACCCAACGCGGCTTGCCAGTAATAGGAGTGCCGGGGCTTGCAGTGGCGACGGGATTTGAAGGCACGACGCCTGTCGGCGTGCAGCTCGTGAGCGCCCGGTTCCGCGAAGATATCCTTTTTGAAGCTGGCGCGGTGATCGAGGCGGCTTCGCCTTCAATTGAAATCGCTATGCCCTAGACATTAGGTGCGCAGAAGCGCCAAGATCTGGTCGCCCCTGGACACGCGTTGTCGCCAAGACCTCATTGACAACGACAAAGCACAGAGGCCAATGAAATTGGCGGCCCGTGTGAAACGACCAATCGCTACGTCTTGTTTAAGCCTTGCAACAGGTGGTCTGTGCCGAACGTGGTTGCCGTCAAAGGCGCATCGGAGCCGCACATGCCTTCAATTAATTCAGCACCTCCGAACGTAGTGTCGCTTGCACCTAGCGGAGCGCACATCTCGACCGATCAGCAACCGCTCACGACTCCCCATACGAGGCGACACGACCCGCTGTTTACCAAACGCGATGCTATGGAGACCCGACGTTTCACGACTTCACCAGTGGCCGAGACGTGCGGGTTTTGCGGTGGCATTGCAAACGCCCTTGGTGCCTCCACTCTCGAGGTGGCAAAAGTCCTGCGAAAAAATGGGAGATCAAGGCATGGGCCGAGTTGCGCGCCTCTTGCAAAGGCTTTGTCCGCTAGGAAAGCGGCACGCATCAGGTCCTCAGCGCGAAGCGCTAGGAACGCGCCGAATTTGCCGTCGAGCGCTGCTATCCGGTCGAGTTGTGCGTGTTTCAGATCGCTCAGCCGCTGCGCGCGACCGTCAGCGCAATTAGCCTCAGCATGTCGCTCACTGCGCTGCCACGGGTGTGCTCTTGAATGAGTCCTTGCCCGGTACAGCGGCGAGCAGTTCCTGTGTATAGGTCGCCTGAGGGTTGGCGAAGATCTCGCCCGTCGGCCCCACTTCAAGCACCGTGCCGCGCTGCATCACCGCGATACGGTCACAGACCTGTGCCGCTACCCGCAGGTCGTGCGTAATGAAGACCATCGAAAGGTTCATGGCGTCGCGTATCTCGTCGAGGAGCCTGAGAATTTGCGCTTGGACCGATACATCGAGCGCAGACACAGGCTCATCAGCCACGAGTATCTGTGGCTCAAGCGCGAGCGCGCGGGCGATGCCGATGCGCTGGCGCTGCCCACCGGAGAACTCATGAGGGAACCGGTCGTAAGAGCCC
>JBGCFK010000315.1:0-3807 GCA_045106875.1 Paracoccaceae bacterium
GATGAGGCGATGCTGGAAGAGCGCGCGCAAACTGCAATCTACACCGCAGAACTTACCCGCGACCTGCGCGGCAGCGATTTTTTGCATTGGGGAGAAGGCACGATCAGCATCACGGACACCCAGATCATTCACGAAGGCGAACTGGCACCGGGGCCGGATTATCAGCTGTATTTGGTGGCCGATTTCGTTGAACACGAAGACGAGTTCCTGCCGATCAAGGAAAGCGCTTTGCGCATTGGTTCCATCAAGACCTTTGAGGGGTTCCTGTTGGATATTCCTGAGGGCGTTGACATCAACGACTACACAACCGTTCTGGTCTGGTGCGAAGCCTTCTCGGAATTCATCACGTCCGCGAAATTTCGCTAAGTACGACAGCCGCGCTGTCGTACTACAAACAGCCCTAAAATTTGCCTTCGGCAATTGTTCAGTTTTTCTGAAATTTGAACATAGTCATAATCCACGTCCAAGGCGGAGATGCGTTTCGCTTCAGATCGCTGAAGTCATCGATTTAGGCGGCTTTGATCGCCAAGGCAGTTGGCTGTTAAGGCGATCTGTCTTCTTAGGCACGAGAGAATTCTACCCAAAAAATACAACGCGCCCCAGGCAGGATTGATCGACAAGATGGCTCCAGAGATCAATCGAATGCGATTACGCTTCACGCGTTCGATCTTGAGCGTTGAGAAGAAACTCTCGCTGAACCGCTAGTTTCGTTTCTGGAAGCGGACACTGGGCCATTTGCAACGGAGTGACGCTATGTCCGCCACCTGATTGTTGAGCCCGAACGCAGCGAAGGGGTAGTTTGGAATTGTCTAATTTCGACACTCTGAACGACTGGTTTGGTGAAATCCGCTGCGTCGCCAAAAGTGTTCCGCCGCAACTGCGAACGAATGCTGCGTCAGCAACATGGTCAAAGGCCAATGTCGGCTTCGTCCTGCAATGCCGACGCCGGCGCACAGCGCAGCGAATGACCGCTATCCGCCCAGAGTGGTGTTTACTCGTGTATCGAAAACCCCCGCCTGATCTCACAAACTGACTGGACTTCACACGCCACGGAAGCGGTAGTGTTCACACGCCCCGAAGGTATTCGGGAGCGCCGCCCGGATCTCCGGGCTCTGCTCAGTAGCGGGACCATTTCGGTTCCTGCGGCGAAAGCAGGAGAGACACATGACCGATCAATCATCACAAACAGAACCGGAACACGTTGCGGCGACGAGGCAACCCGCTCGCACAAAAGGCCCATCTAAGAAAAACCAGCTTATCAAATTGTTGTCGCGTAAGTCGGGAGCCGATGCGGCATCCATCAGCGCAAAGTTCGGCTGGCAACCGCACACAACGCGCGCCGCATTGTCGGGGCTGCGCAAGGCGGGCTATGACATAACCAAGGGCAACGTCGGCTCGGACAAGCAAACGCGTTATCGGATTGAGGGTGCTCCAAATGCTGTAGCTGCGGCAGAGGTCATCGATGGAAAGTGATGTCGCTGCAAGCCGGCCAGAGCTGGTTGCGCATTGGGAGGCGGTGTTCGGACATGTACCGCCACCCTATCTGTCGGTCCCGTTCATGAGCAGGGCGCTGGCCTATCAGGCGCAGTGTAATCGGGCAGGGGGACTGCCCGCTCAAACCCGCAGAGCTTTACAGCACATAGCGTCGGGCAAGCCCGTCAAAGAGGTGCCAATGAATCCAACCAAGGTCGGGACACATTATGTGCGGGATTGGAACGGACGGACTTACCAGGTCGCCGTGGTCGAAAGCGGCTTTGATATGGATGGGCGCGTCTGGCCATCACTCTCCGCGATCGCGAAGCACATCACAGGCACGACTTGGTCCGGCCCGCGCTTCTTCGGTTTATCCAAGGTCCGGAGTACCGCCGCATGAAGACGATCCGCTGCGCAATTTACACCCGAAAGAGTTCTGAAGACGGGCTTGAGCAGGAGTTCAACTCGCTGGATGCCCAGCGGGAAGCTTGTGCCTCCTATGTGGCCAGTCAGAAGCATGAGGGCTGGGTGCTGCTGCCAACGGCCTATGATGATGGAGGCCTCTCTGGAGCGTCCCGCACTGCAGCGTCTGATGCAGGACATGCGGGCTGGGTTGGTCGATCAGATTATCGTCTACAAGATCGACCGTCTGACGCGATCCTTGGCTGACTTCTCGAAGATCGTGGACGTGCTGGATGCAGCAGGTGCGTCCTTCGTGTCTGTCACCCAATCGTTCAACACGGCGACGAGTATGGGGCGGCTGACACTCAACATGCTGCTCAGCTTTGCGCAGTTTGAGCGTGAGGTCACGGCGGAGCGGATCCGCGACAAGATCGCGGCCTCGAAACGTAAGGGTCTTTGGATGGGCGGGCTGGTTCCCATTGGGTACAATGCAGATGGACGAACGCTGAGTATCAACGCGGACGAAGCTGCAACGATCCGCACGCTCTATGACCTCTACGAGACTCATCAAACGGTTCGGGCTGTCAAAGAACATGCGGATCGCTTGAAGCTGACAACAAAGCGCAGGACGGCAGTCGATGGGACAGTCAAAGGCGGAGGCTCATTCATGCGCGGACACATCCATCACATCCTGACCAACCCGCTTTACGCTGGACGCATCCGGCATCGCAAGTTGGTGCACGATGGCCAGCATCCTGCACTGATTGAGCCGGAACGCTGGGATCGGATACAGTCGACGCTACAAGACGGCGCCACAAAGGATCGACGCACAAGATCCAAGACGCAGTCGTCAATGCTCTGCGGCAAGCTGTTTGATGAGACTGGGGATCGGCTAACCCCGTCGCACACCAAAACGAGATCGGGCAAACGCTTGCGCTATTACGTCTCGCACCGCCTGATCGCAAAAAGCGGCGAGAAGAACCTTGATGGCTGGCGATTGCCTGCGCCGGAATTGGAGGCTCAGGTTGAGGCACTCACGCGGAAGACCCTGGCGGATGCGTCCACCGCAACGCGATTGATGACCAGTGCATCGTCAGATAACATCGGTAAAGCACAGGCCATGCTGACGGGTTGGCTAGCCACTGCGACCCAAACAGATGTCCTTCGTCTCGTAGAGAAGATCGCGATTGAACCGGGCCAGCTCACAGTTCAAATCGACCAGAACCAAGTGGCAGACATTCTGGATGCTGAAGCCGACACTCTGAATGAAGTAGAACTCAAGATCAGCGGTGTGTTCCAGATCAGAAAGCGCGGAGTTGGGACCAAGCTGATCTTCGCAGACCTGCCGACCGGACAAGACGATGCCTTGATCCGCAACATCGCTAAAGCGCACAGATGGTTCGAGAACATAAAGTCAGGCATGACGTTTGCTCAGATTGCTGAAGCAGAGAAGACATCCAAACGCCGCGTTCAGCAGATGATCGATCTCGCGTTCTTAGCGCCGGACATTGTTCGAAATGCACTGGAGGGCAATCAGCCGATCGGATTTACTTCCGATTGGTGTCTGCGCCATGCGCTGCCAACTGACTGGAATGAGCAGCGGCAGCTGCTAAAGAACCTCACATAAACGGCCCAAACTCGTATCGCCGAAATGCCAATCGCAGACTTTGCACCGATTTGGCCAATATCGGACCACCAACTAGCGTCTGCGCGAACCGACACAGCGCACAAGCATTTGAACTTGCGGCACTAAAGCCGAGCAACCTTGCACCGTCTGGTTTGGGTGGAATGGCTGGCTGGGATGGTAGGATTCGAACCTACGGTACACTGTACCAAAAACAGTTGCCTTACCACTTGGCTACATCCCAGCAGCGCCCGTCTGATACGCATTTCCCATTGGGGGATCAACCCACAAAACTGCTAAAGTTTCTA
>JBGCFK010000316.1:0-17474 GCA_045106875.1 Paracoccaceae bacterium
CCGTTCTTGGCGAAGTAGTCCAGAAAGGTCGTGCGAATGTCGTTGAGCGAGGCCATGTCATGCGTCCTGGGGTGGTTTGCGACGCGTCTTTAGCCCGCGTTCTCGGTCAAGTCCACATGCACGCAAGTACTCATGCACGGAACAGCGGCCCCAGCGGGGCCTGGGAAGGCTCGCCCGCGTGAAGGGTACGGTTGACCTGCATCAAGGAACTGCTTTGCGCTGAGTGGTAGATTCTAACCACAGAAGCGGAGGAGCCAACGATGTATAAGCATATCCTTGTGCCGATAGCGCTCGATCACAACCACGAGCATGCGCGAGCCTTGAAGCTCGCTGAACGGCTTTTGTCACCAGACGGTCGACTGACACTCTTGCACGTGCTTGAGGAGATCCCGGCTTATGTATCAACCCAGTTGCCAGTAGAGTTGATGGTGGAAGGGGAGGCGGCAGTTGCCATAAGCATGAAGAAGATTGCTGCTGAATTGAAAATTCCTGTCGACGCCAAAGTCATCCACGGCCCGCCCGGCGCCACGATCGTGGATGTCGCCGAGAAATCCGACATCGATTGCATCGTCATGCGGTCTCACCGACCGGATCTGGCGGACTACTTACTTGGTTCGACCGCTGCCCGGGTTGTGCGTCACGCTATGTGTTCGGTTCATGTTATCCGCTAGCCCATTCGATCTAGCAGTCCGGAACGATATCTTCCGGATTCTGAGCGAGAACGATCTGGTCCATGGAATGGCTTGGGCGTTCGCAGCCTGCTTCGCCGACGATGCGGGCAGGTATGCCGGCGACAGTCGTGTTGCGCGGGACTTCCTTCAGCACGACTGATCCTGCGGCGATACGTGAACAATCGCCGACGCGGATATTGCCCAGCACCTTGGCGCCAGCGCCGATAAGCACGCCGTCGCCGATCTTTGGGTGCCGGTCGCCTTCATCCTTGCCCGTGCCGCCCAGTGTGACTCCGTGCAGCATGGAGACATCGTCGCCCACAACTGCGGTTTCGCCAATCACCATCGAATGAGCATGGTCGATCATAAGACCGCGCCCGATCTGTGCAGCGGGATTGATATCCATCGAGAAAAGCTGGCTGACCCGCATCTGGATGAACATGGCCAGATCCCGTCGTCCCTGATTCCATAGCCAGTGCGCCACACGGTATGACTGGATGCCGATGAAACCTTTGAAATAGAGAAGCGGTTGGATCATCCGGTCGCAGAATGGATCGCGCTCGAACACGGCTACAATGTCTGCGCGCGCAGCAATTCCGATCTCTGGCTGGTCGGCGTAAGCTTGGTCGCACATCTCACGGATCAACAGTGACGGCATATCGTCAGATGCCAGCTTTTGGGCTATCCGATAGCCTAGCGCGTCTTCCAGAGATTTGTGGTTCAGTAGGGTTGCGTGAACAATTGAGGCCATCAAAGGCTCTCTTGCAGCGATCTGTGCTGCCTCCTGCCGAATGGTGTTCCAGACCGGATCGACCCGGAGATCGTCGAAACGTGGGCTCAGTTCGGCTGACATGTCCGTACTCCTGGAGCGTTTTTGCCGGGTGCTTGGGTTGCGAGATAGAGCCTAAAGGGTAAGAATACCAGAGATGGACAAGCATCAGTGTATGAAAATTCGTGAACGGTTGGATCAGGAGGCGGCTGAACTGCGGGCGGCCGAGGTTGATACGCAGAACGACCGGGCGCCTGTGGAGCTGGATCAGCAGTCGGTTGGCAGGCTGTCGCGGATGGATGCGATTCAGCAGCAAGCGATGGCCGCAGCACAGTCTCGGCGCAGGGCGGGGCGATTGAGAGCCATTGAAGCTGCGTTGCAACGGATGGAAAGTGATGATTTTGGCTGGTGCGATGATTGTGGTGAAGCGATTCCTCAAGGACGTTTGGAGTTGGATCCGTGTGCGCCAAGATGTGTGGGATGCGCGTCTTCTGGATAGATGGGAGCGTGGCGCCGGGTCACTGCCACGCGCTTGGCTGGCGTTCCGGACCCGGCACGCTGCGATGTGATCCCTCTTGGCAATGCCGCAAGTCGACTTGGTTGCCAAAAGCGCACGTCTCGCAAACATCCGGAAGAAGAACCTTGCTGGGGCACCGTATTTCCTCGGCGGCTCAAGTCTTCAGTTCACATCTTCAATGAAGAAGAGATTCGGATCCAGCTTCACATTTCTCCTTGTGTTCGCGAGTGCAACTGTTGTCGCAAGGCCTTGTCCATCCACGATGATCCACTGATTCAACTCCAGCGGATTGTCGGTGAAAATCATCGTAATCGAGCCCTGATCGGCTGCAGCCGGATCGACCGCCGTGACACGCAGCTGCCCCTCCGAACGCTCGATTGACCTGATAGCGCCCTCATCCCTGAGGTTCACACGGTCCCTCAGCAGAAGGTCCAGCGGGGTCTCACTCAACGGGAACCGGTCCAATGTCGTGTCCACCGTGTCATATACGCCGACCCAGAAGCCGTCAGCCACGATCAGCGTCGGGTTTGGAGGGTCGTATTCGAAGCGGATGCGACCGGGACGGCGCATGTAAAACGTGCCCTCGGACAAATCACCATCTGGTCCGACCTGCACGAACCCTCCTTGCAGGCTACCAACACCGTTCAGATAGTTCGAGATCCGGAGCAGATCGCCCTGGTTCACTTGCGCCTGTGCAAGTTGCGGCAGCAAGGCCGCAGCGGTGGCTGTCGCCAGGAAATCACGTCGTTGCATGCTCGTCGTCCTTCGCCTGTCGCCGGAAAGCCGGCAGTGTACGCATTCTATTCCTGAACGCGGGAGCGAACCACTTCCGGCCCGTTCGTGTCGATACATAACGATGGCGTGAGGCGCAAATGTTCTGCCCAACTGTTAATCTGCCTGCGCATCAAGGATGATCCCAGAGAACTCGGATACCCCACCAGCACCATGGGTTCTGGCAGGGGAGGGGAAGTCGCAGTCGAGAAAAGATCTGTGGTCTGCTTCTGTCCGCTCTTTGATTCAGGCATATCAGTTGTGGCGCAAATTATGCGTCTATGGCTGTGTGACTTTCCCCCACGCTCCCGGGCCGGAGGCGTATCTGGTAAAGCAGCGGTTTTGATGGTTACGTCCAAGCTCGCTTGTGCCGGAGTGCGGCACAAGCGAGAATGCCGCCGCGGGCGGTTGTAGAAGACCTCGCTGTCTGTGCAGCATGCGCGATGAGGGGAGCTTGGTGCTTGTTTGGCACGAGCATCTTGGCGCCCGCTTCGACCTTCGACCTTCGACCTTCGTCCAAGCCATCGCCGCAGCGGGTTCCGCTGTTCACACTTCCAGATGCCACGTGTTCAGATGGCTAGAGACAACTGAGAATTCCGCCGAAAGGCCGGCATAGGTCACGCGAGGCTCTGCCAGTCCTGCCACCGCATGATCTTGGTATTCCGGCGTCAATAACCGCCCTGTTCGCGTGGTCATCTGGGTCACCCGGCTTAAAGAGAAGTTTACCCTCCGCTCCGGGGGCACGGGGCAAGGTCAAAAAGTGGGTTGGCGTTGAAGCGGCTCGCTTTGTCTGGGAAAAACAGGCGCGCGATCGATTGGCGCTTGCCAGGGATCTTATCAACGACACCAAAGAGGGTGCGCAAGTTGTCGTCGCCAACGCGAAGCTGATGCTCTCCAATCGGAGGACCTGCGCAGGGGGGCGGAACAACAACGTGGATCGGGTGCGCGTAACGACAGCTGATACCCATACGGACCTGTGGGACGCTTGTCGGATCACTGCAGCTTGTCTTTGAGTGTTGCGTCAGGTGTCTGGCCATCTTGCGCACCATGTGGCCTTGCGAAGCTGTAGAACCGCCCCCATTCGTCGAGTTCGGCTTCGGGGCCGATGTCGTTCTTGTAGCTCAGGAGCTTATGGAACTCCTGCTGATCAGATCGCTCAGAGCGCTGCTTTTCCGTCGAGCTGCTGCGTGCCGCTTTTGATTGGCCGTGTTCTTTGTGCGTCATGAAAACTCCCTCCATCCCCATTCCGGGAATTTACGGGGAAGCGTCCCGAGAGGCTTTAGGTATCTGTAACCGCCAGCACGCGTAACGAGCAGGAACTCTGTGCAACGGTCCCTGGACAGAATTCAGGAGACCGATCACGTTGCAAGTGCCGCGGCAGATCGTGTGCGTGAAACAGGAAAGATCGTGCAGGATGAGGTCGAATCTCTGAAAGAGATCGCTGAACGTACTGGCGTCACTCAGGAAATTTTTGGTCAGACTTGTCTGTTTGCCCTGAACGCTACTGTAGTGTCAGCGCGCGCAGGTGAACATGGCAAGGGTCTTGCCTCGTCGCAACTGAGGTACGCGAACCGACCTAGTGCAGTAGGTCTTTCACCGCTGAGAGACATCGTCCACCGGCGGTCTTTAAGCGTCGGTCAGGCGTAGCGAATGCAAAAGAGCGTTGTTCCCGGACCCTGAAGACGACTGACTCTCAAATGCTGTGCTGACAGATGCCGAGGGGCAGTCTCAGGCGGTCCGAGAGACTGCCTCGGCGTTGGTGGACGCGGTCAATACCATGATTGGGAGTAACGCGGATGGTGTTTCAACGAGCAATGCCCGAAAGTTGGTGATGCCCTGAGGGGCGGCATATCAAGGCGGTGTCTACGCGCCGTCAATTCTCATGAGAGAAAGGGATATGCCACATGTCGGAAGATACCATCGCGCAGTTGCCCGATCCATCTGGATTTGCCGCTGATCCGATCAGGGATCTCGTTCGCAATGGTGCGCGCAAGCTTCTCCAGCAGGCTATCAAAGCTGAACTCGGAGCGCTCCTTGCAATTCATTCGAATGAACGAACCGAGGACGGCCGCTTGCGGCTTGTCCGCCATGGCCATCTGCCAGAGCGTGAAGTCCTGACAGGCGTCGACCCGGTGCCGGTGAAAGTGCCGCGGGGCCGTGATCGCGGTGGGAGCGACAAGAAGGTCAAGTTCGGCCCCGGCATTCTGCCGCGCTATCTGCGCAAGGCGACCTCGGTCGAGGACCTGCTGCCCTGGCTGTACCTCAAAGGTGTCTCCAGTGGTGACTTCCAGGAGGCGCTGGCTGCTCTGTTGGGTCCGAACGCCAAGGCGTTGTCGTCGACGACGATCTCGAGGCTGAAGGCGAATTGGTGGAGCGACTACGAGGCGTGGCAGAAACGCGACCCGAGCACGCGCCGGTTTCTCTACGTCTGGGCAGATGGCGTCTACTTCAAACCCCGGATGGCCGAGGAGAAACAATGCGTTCTGGTTATCGTCGGGGCGGACGAATACGGGCGCAAGGAGCTGCTGGGTATGGCAGACGGCTTCCGCGAAAGCACCCAGAGCCTCCTCTCGCCGATTGCCGTGCAATCGTCTGCCGGGCAAGGGGCGCGAGCTGCTGCTCGACCTGCAGCACCGGGGCCTGACCCAGGCTCCGAAGCTGGCCATTGATGACGGTGCCTTGGGCTTCTGGACAGCACTGCGCGAAGTCTTCGCCTCGGCCTGTGATCAGCGTTGCTGGGTTCACAAGACCATGAACGTGCTGAACGCCTTGCCGAAGTCTGTGCAGTCCAAGGCTAAGGACAATCTGCACGACATCTGGCAGGCTGAAACTGCCAAGGATGCCAATGCAGCCTTCGATTTCTTCATCACCACCTATGGTGCGAAATACGACAAGGCCGTCGCGAAGCTGGTTAAGGACCAGGACGCATTGCAGACATTCTACGATTTCCCCGCCGAGCACTGGAAGCACATCCGCACGACCAACCCAATCGAGAGCACCTTCGCAATCGTGCGTCACCGAACCCGACGCACCAAGGGCTGCCTCAGCCGAAAAACCGGGCTCGCCATGGCCTTCAAGCTGATGATGTCAGCCCAGCGGAAACGGCGAAGCCTCGACGGCAGGAACCGGCTGCCAGAACTTGTTCAAGGCGTTGCTTTCTCCGATGGCATCGCCAAACTTCAACACGCCGCCTGATCAGGCGCCACCAAGAGTCGGGCATTTCTCTGTTTCAAATGCCTTCTCCCGTGCCCAGAAGAATGCAAACATCTTGGTGCAGGTGAACGATCGATTGCAGGTGACGTCACAGCGCCCGCTCCGAAACATATCAGTTGCCGGTGATCAACCGAAGATCACGTCTTCCATAGGTTCAAATAGCTCGGCGCTGCTGGTATATCCTCACGGGTACCATCTGTCTGGATTGCAACACTCAGAACGGTCTGGCGGGATAGATGGCAGTCGGCAGGTTGTTCCCAACGACCGCCTAGCGTTCCTCGACAAGGATTTCGCGTTTGCCGACAGCATTGGCGGGCGTAACCACCCCCTCGTCTTCCATCTGTTCGACCAGCCGGGCGGCTTTATTGTAGCCGATTGCGAGCTTGCGTTGAATGTATGAGGTCGAGCACTTCCGATCACGCGCGACGATTGCTACCGCATGATCGTAGAGCGCATCTTCGGAGGATCCTGGCGCCGCCAGCCCCAGCTTCTGGTCCACCAGTGCCTGAGCTTCCTCATCCACGCCATCCGTTACTGCGTTGACGTAATCGGGCACGCCCAGAGACTTCAGATGGGCCACCACCTCTTCAACCTCTTCGTCCGAGACGAATGGTCCGTGTACACGCCGCACGCGTCCGCCGCCTTCCATGAACAGCATGTCACCCATGCCCAGCAGTTGTTCTGCGCCCTGTTCGCCCAGGATCGTCCGGCTGTCGATTTTCGATGTAACCTGGAAGGAAATACGTGTCGGGAAGTTGGCCTTGATGGTACCAGTGATCACATCCACCGACGGACGTTGGGTCGCCATGATGAGATGGATGCCGGAGGCTCGGGCCATCTGTGCAAGGCGTTGAATGCAGGCTTCAATCTCCTTGCCCGCGACCATCATCAGGTCCGCCATCTCGTCGACTATGACAACGATGAACGGCATTTCCTGCGGCTCGAAGGTCTCTGTTTCGTAGACCGGCTCGCCGGTGTCGTCATCAAACCCGGTCTGGACCGTTCGCGAGAACTCCTCGCCCTTCTCCATCGCATCGCGCACGCGGGCATTGTAGCCATCGATATTGCGCACACCCATCTTGGACATCTTGCGGTAGCGTTCTTCCATCTCGGCAACGACCCATTTCAGCGCAACGATGGCCTTTTTGGGATCTGTCACGACGGGTGCCAACAGATGGGGAATGTTATCGTAGACACTCAGCTCAAGCATCTTCGGATCGATCATGATTAGCCGGCACTGCTGTGGGCTCAACCGATAGAGCAGGCTGAGGATCATTGTGTTGATGGCCACCGACTTACCGGAACCGGTAGTCCCGGCGATCAGAAGGTGGGGCATCTTCGCCAGATTCGAGACCACCGGCGCGCCCGAGATATCCTTTCCCAGCGCCAGGGCCAGTGGGAACCGGGCATCGCCATAATCGCGAGCCTCGAAAAGATCGCGCAACCAGACCTTCTCGCGTTCGGTGTTCGGCAATTCAATACCGATCACAGACCGGCCAGGTACAGTCGAAACACGGGCAGCGAGTGCAGACATCGATCGGGCTATATCATCCGCCAGACCAATCACACGTGACGCCTTCAGACCCGGAGCAGGCTCCAGCTCGTAGAGCGTCACCACGGGACCGGGGCGCACTGCGGTGATTTCGCCGCGAACACCGTAGTCCTCAAGCACCGTCTCCAGCATCCGTGCGTTTTCTTCCAGTGCGATGTCCGAGGTGTGACTGCGGACGACGCTGACGGGCTTTTGCAACAATGCGAGGGCAGGAGGCTCGAACGTTTCCATCGGCGCCTGGTCCAGCGCAAGACAAGGTTGGCGCTCTGCTTCGGCCCTGCGGCTCATGCGTTGTGGGCGTGTGTCGCGGGCGACCGCAGCACGGGTCTGATCCAGTTCCCCGATGTCTGCGCGGGCGGAGATCTCTCGATTGATCGCAATATCCTGCTCGGTGACTGCGTCGATGTCAGATGCGGCAGCGCTCTCGGGTTCAGCAGCAAAGCCCTCCTCGCTGAGTTTGGTGAAGGCGGTGCGCAGCGCAGGTCTATCCTGGCCAATCGGCTCGGGGGTGTTGAGCAGCGCATCGGGCATACTGCTATCAGAAGGGGTTCCGGTAATACGGCCAAGATCCAATTCGGGCTCTCGCCGACTCTTGTTTCCGACATTCAGCAAAGGCATCTTTGGCAGGCTTACCTCTGGCATTTTAGGCATTCGGGCGCGCCACGTGCCTGTGGGTTCAGCGGGTTTCATTGTCTCGGATCGCGGTTTTGCACGGATCTCGGCTATCTTGTTGCGCGACGCTGCAAGTCCGGCACGGCTTGCGTGTGCGCCCCGCACGGCGGCCATGCCTAGGACATCGCGCATGGAACGGCTCAGCCAGTTCCAGATCGATCCTGCCTCTGCGGTCGTAAACCCAAGAGCCATGCCGCCAACGATGAGCATGATCATGCCGAGCCCGAGGCCAAGCGCCTTCAGTGCTTGCCAGTCAGGCAGCGGAATGCTGTCCAGCAGCACTCGCGCGCCAAGGTCTCCAAATTTGCCGCCAAGTCCTGTTTGCGACAATGGCCAAGCATCATACACCGCATGGGTGGAGGCAAAGAGCGGTGCGATCGCGATTGCGCATACTGCAGGAATAAGCCGCGCCCAGATGCGTTCCTCCCCTAAATGCAGGATGAAACGCACTGCCCAAACGCCAAGCCACACGACCAGGGCCCACGCGCCAACTCCTGCGAAGCGGATCAGAACATCTGCAATCCACGCGCCAGGCTCTCCCAGAAGATTCAGTGCTGGACGGCCTGGCGAGCTGTGCCAGCTTGGATCGCCGATATCAAAAGACCAAAGCGCTGCGGCCAACGCCAACGCTACGACAGCAAAGCCGATACCCCACGCTTCAGCCCACCGCCGACGCACTGCCGTCGACATGGCCTGATCCATCAGGGGTGTCTTCGTGTTGCCGCCATAAAACAGCGCCATCTCCTGTCCCTTACCCTATAACTATCATAGCAGAACTTCCCGCACAGCGCGAAGGCCTCGCGCTACGTCTTCGGCAGGGGCCACCAGCGCCAGCCTCAGATAGCGGGTTCCCGGATCCCCGCCGCCAAGCTCCGGCGCAATGGGGCGGGAAAGATATCCGCCCGGGAGCGCACGAACGCCGGTCTCCTGCCAGAGCTTGAGCGCCGCAGCCTCGCCATCCTCGACATCTAGCCACAGGAAAAATCCTGCCTCGGGCGCCATGTACCCGGATGTGTTGCCCAGAATATCATCCGCGATGGCATACTTCTCACGGTAGAGAGCACGGTTCGCATCGACATGCGTCTCATCGTGCCAGCAAGCCGTCGCCGCGTGCTGTGCCGGGATCGGCAAAGGCGCACCTACATAGGCTCTTAGCTGCAAAAGCTTCGTCCGGTTCTGGGGGCCTGTTACTGCAAAACCGGACCGCAATCCCGCAAGGTTTGATCTCTTTGACAATGAGTGGAAGCAGACAAGCCGCTCTGGATCTGCACCTATGGCTGAAGCAACCTCCAGCGCGCCCGTCGGCGCCCTTTGACGATATATCTCTGAATAACATTCATCTGCGAACACCTTGAAATCATGGCGTTCAGCAAGGTTCAGTAGTGTTTCCCAATACGCATGATCAGCACACACACCCTGGGGATTTGCAGGTGAACAGATGTACGCAATCGTTGTGCGGTCAAGCAGCGCCTTTGGCAGCGCAGCATAATCCGGCAAGAAGCCTGTCTCCGGTCCACAGGGCAGATAAATGGGTTCTGCCCCTGCCGTCTCCGCGGCCACCGTGTAGCATTGGTAGAATGGGTTAGGCAGCAACACGGCGGGCCGCTGGCCGTTTTTCGTTTCGGGTGACAGTGCGATACACGCCGCGAACAGTCCTTCGCGCGTTCCGTTCAGGGGGAAGATCTGTTTATCCGGATCACAATAGCTGTCGGTGACATTATACCTCCGCACCAGCCATTCGGAAATTGCGTTCCGGAGTTCAGGCAGACTTTCGTTGGGCGGGTATTTTGACAGGGTGGCACTGTGTTCCAGCATGATTGGCCCAACGAACTCGGGCACAGCGTGCTGAGGCTCGCCAAGCGACATGGCGATCTCGGCGCCTCCCGGCGCATGCTCGGACAGCAGTCTCCGCAGTCGCGGAAACGCGTATTCCGGCAGGTTGGCATACCTGTCTGGATACTGCATTTAGGCCTCGCTCACCAGGCATCTTATGTGCCCTGATTACGGCAGAATAACGATTTGCGGGCGCAAGGTCCAGTTCGGTTGGCTGATTTGGTGAAATCAGCCGAGCGCCTTCTCAATCGCCCGTGCAGCCCGTAGCAGTCGGGCCTCTGCGCCCGGCGGTCCGAAAAGCATCAGCCCACACATGGGCGTTTGCGTTGGGATCGTGATCGAGGACAGTACCAGCAGATTTCCCAGCCGGGTATTGCGGAGCGCCAGGAGGTTTCGCTCGGCGAAATAGTCCTGATCCTCCAGCAGCTTCTGGCTGACAGGTGGCTTACAGGGCGAGGTCGGCAGTGCAATCAAGCCTTGCGCCGCGATCCGGTTCTTGATGGCAGTCGAATGCCGATCCATTTCCGCTCGTGCTTTGTCATCCGCGGATTTGTCCGCATGCTCACCTTGACGGACCCGCCGCTCGATGGGCGCCCACATGGTCCCGGGACTGGCTTCAATCCGCGCACCCCACTCTGCCCAGGCCTCGGAAGGGACAATCGGGCTGACCTCGGACATCGTCCGGAACACATCTGCGAATTCGGGTGTAGGCCCCCTGGTGACATTTGCTCCAGCTTTGCTCAGCCGCTTCATTGTATCTTCGAAGCTCTCAACAATGCCCGGATCGCAGCCGTCCAGCACAAAGGATTCGGCCACGTGTAGTATTTCGTCGTCGAGATCCGCGCCATCCCAGTCTGGTACGGGTGTGTCGGCCAAAATCGAGAACATCAGAGCGGCATCTTCCACAGTATGGCAAAGTGGTCCGACAGTGTCGTAGGTCCGGCTTAACGCGATCACCCCGTCTGTTGGGATAAGGCCTGCCGTGGTCTTCAAACCAACCAGATCGTTCCAGGCTGCAGGAATGCGATCCGAGCCTCCGGTATCTGAACCGATCCCTGCCGCCGCCAATCCCAGTTTTGTGGATACAGCTGCGCCGGCAGAGGATCCTCCGGGCGCAAGCGCAGGTTCGATCGCGTTGGGCGCGGTCCCGGACATCGGATTCACCCCGAGCCCCGAGAAAGCGATTTCTGTGGTCTGGGTCTTCCCGAGGCAAATCGTCCCTGCATGGGTGCTTCGGGTCACGACGGGGCAGTCGGCTTCCGCGATGCGTCCTTTAAGCAATCTTGTGCCGCCCTCGCAGCCGACACCCTCGACGTCGTATAAGTCCTTCCACGAGATGGGCACTCCGTCCAACGGCCCCTTTGCCGTCCCGGATTTAAGCCGTGCGTCTGCCGCGTCAGCCTCTGCCCGGGCCCTGTCTGGTGTAGTCGTTACATATATGTCGTCCCGCGACGGGTGTGTGTCTATGGCGGTCAGATAAGCCTCGGTCAGATCGCGCGAGGAGATTTTGCCCGCACCAAGCGCTCGACCCTGTTCGGCTGCGGATTTAAAACGCCAATCGTCCATCTTGTTGCCCAATCCTTTTCACCTGCGGCGGTTTGCTGCGATGGACAATCACCTTGCCCGTGCCGATAGTAAAGACCATGGAAAGCGATAGGCATGATATCGTCGTTTTGGGCGGTGGTTTGGTCGGGATGGCGATGGCCGTGGCCTTGTCCCGGTATGGCATGTCGGTTGTTTTGATTGATCCGGCGCCGGTTGCGGACCGAGGATCAATCGACTTCGACGGACGGGCCTACGCAGTGGCACCCGGTTCGCGGAACTTATTGACGGCAATTGGCGTCTGGGACGCGGTCAAACCTCAGGCCCAGCCAATTTCCCGAATCCAAGTGGCGGACCGTACCGAAGGGCCTTGCCCGCCCGGTGGGTTGCATTTCGATCCGGACGAGATTGGAGTCCAGACGCTTGGCTGGATCGTCGAAGATCACGTGTTGCGCCGCGCCTTGTTGGATGCCGTGTCTGCCGGAGATGTTGTGCATCTCGCGCCTGCACGCGCTGTCAGCGTTGTCAGAGATGCTTACTGTGCCTTGGTTGCACTGGAGGATGGGCGGCGCATCCAAACAGCGATGGTCGTCGCCTGCGATGGTCGACGTTCCGCTACGGCGCAGGCGGCAGGGGTCGAGTATGTTTCCTGGGGATATTCACAGACCGGACTGGTCTCGGCCGTTGCGCATACTGCGCCGCATCATGGCCTGGCGCATCAGGGATTTTATTCTGGCGGGCCGTTTGCGGTCTTGCCGATGACAGGCGACCGCAGCGCCTTGGTCTGGTCAGAACATGCGGCGGAGGCCGAGCGAATCAGTGCGCTATCCGACGCCGAATACCTGCAAGCGGTTGCCTCTCGTATTGGTGGACGGCTTGGGGCGTTGGAGTTGGTCGGAAAGCGTTGGGCTTATCCTCTTGGCTTGGCTTTGGCGACTCGATACGCGTTGCCCCGGATGGTGGTCGCGGGGGATGCCGCGCACGGCGTCCATCCGATTGCCGGGCAGGGCATGAACCTAGGTTTGCGCGACGTGGCGGCGCTGACGGAAGTTTTGGTCGAGGCGCAGCGCCTGGGGCTGGATATTGGCACCAAGGACGTCCTTGAAGGCTATGAACGTTGGCGCCGGTTCGATGGCACTGCTCTGTCACTCGGCATTGATGGATTGAATAGACTGTTCTCGACATCTTTCGGCCCCCTGCAGGCAGCTCGAAGCGTTGGTCTGGAACTGGTAGATAGACTTCCCGGTGCACGGCGGGCTTTCATGAACGCGGCGTCAGGTGTTGGCGATGGCGCGCCGGCTTTGCTGCGCGGTCATGCGATCTGAGTTCAGCAATGCGCTCGATCTGTCTTGTCAGGGAATCCCGAATGCTGTCTCTGCCGTGATCATGCCCCGAGCCTCGATGCGGCCCTCGTCCGCAAGCCCGATCAGACTGGCCAACACGTTGCGGGCAGCGGCAGGCAACAGGACGGGATCAATATCCGTATAAATCCGCGCGGCCAGCTCATGCGCCTTCGCCGGACCATCTGACAGCGCGCCGATAATTTGATCGAAACGCTTTTCACGATGCGCGATCTGGTGGGCGAGCATGGCGTGTGGGTCGTTGACCGCATGCCCGTGACCTGGAAGGTAAAGACGGTCGCCGCTGCGTCCCTGCAACATCCTGAGGCTTGCCATGAATGCTGCCATATCGCCGTCTGGAGGGGACACAAGCGTTGTAGCAAAACCCATCACGGTGTCGCCTGTAAAGACAATCCCAGTTCCTTCCAGTACGAAACTGAGATGGTTGGATAGATGTCCAGGCGTGTGAAGCGCCACCAGCACCCAGTTCGCCCCCTCGATCCGGTCCGAATGTGCCAGCCGCTGATCCGGAGCAAACACATCGTCCGCGCCCTCGCCGCCACCAAGGTCGGCGCCTGATGCTATCAGCGCCTGCATTGTATTGCTGATCCCGGTGCCATGTTCGCCAAAGGCGAAGATCTCTGCACCTGTATCGGCGGCCAGCACACGTGCACCAGGCGAATGGTCGCGATGGCTGTGCGTGACGAAGATATGGCTGACCCGTGCCGTTCCGATCGCCTTGCGCAACGCAGCCAGATGCGCCGGATTGTCCGGCCCTGGATCGATGACTGCGACCTCTTCCGTCCCGATCAGGTAAGTCTGAGTGCCGGTAAAGGTATAGGGCGAGGGATTTTCGCAAGTGATGCGGCGCACGTCTGGTGCGACGACTTCTGGAACGCCATAGGTCGCCTCTCGGCGCATATCGAATGGGTCCGCCATATGCGTCTCCTTGCCAGCCGGGAACTTGCCCCCTAATCCTGCATTCATGCCCAGCGCGGAGTTCCTTCTCAAGCGATACCTGCCGAAGAGCCTCTTCGGGCGTGCACTTATGATACTTGTGCTGCCTATGGTGTTGCTTCAGGCCGTCGTGGCGTTGGTGTTTATCCAGCGCCACTATGACGGTGTGACAGCGCAAATGGCTGGGTCGATTGCGCGCGAACTGAACTATGCCATCGCAGAAGTGGACGAAGCGGCGGATCTGGAGGGCGCAACCAAGATGCTGGCGTCGTTCGCGCGGCCTCTGGGCTTTGAGATGGGTCTGGACGAGGATGCATTGGTCGAGCCTGCCGCTTTGCGGGAGTTCTATGATGTGACGGGCGGGGTGATCGCGCAGACGCTGCGTGAAGAGGTCAAGCAGCCCATGGCGCTGGACCTGGTGACGTTCGAGAAACATGTCGAGGCTCGGGTCGCGACTTCCAAGGGAGCGTTGCGCGTGCTGATCCCGCGGCGGCGTATGAACGCTGCGAACCCGCATTTGCTACTTGTTTGGATGTCGGTCTCGGCTGTGCTGCTGACCGGAATCGCAATCGTGTTCTTGCGCAATCAGATCAGGCCAATCCGTGATCTGTCTGCAGCAGCGGGAGCGTTTGGGCGTGGAAGGTCACCGCCATTTCGCCCCGCCGGTGCTGAAGAGGTTCGCCGTGCGGGTGGCGCATTTCTGGATATGCGCAACCGGATCGAGCGCCATGTCGAACAACGTACGCGGATGCTCTCGGGGGTTAGTCATGACCTGAAAACCCCGCTGACACGTATGAAGCTGGCACTCGCGGTGATGGATCCGGTTGAGGAAGTCGGCGAGTTGTCCCGCGACGTCAGCGAAATGGAGCATATGCTGGCTGCCTTCCTCGCGTTTGCGCGCGGCGAGGGCGGCGAGGCATCGGGCCCAGCCTCACCCGTGGAGCTTGCCGAGGAGGTTGCCGCAGATGCCCGGCGCAATGGTGCTGAGGTTTCGGTCTTTGCCCAGATCGAGACGCCAGAGCAGCCATTGGTCGAGATGCGTCGCCGGGCCTTGAAGCGGGCATTGGCAAACCTTGTGGCCAATGCCGGTACTTATGGTGGCAAAGCTGCGATCACGGTCCGGCTTGCGCCGAAATTTCTGGAACTGACCGTGGAAGATGATGGTCCGGGAATCCCGGTAGAAAGCCGCGAGGACGTTTTGCGTCCATTCACGCGACTTGACGAGGCACGGAACCAGGACAAGGCGTCGGGGACAGGGCTGGGCCTATCGATTGCCTTGGACATCGCGCGCAGTCACGGTGGCTCGTTGCAGCTTGATGACAGTGACCGTTTGAGCGGCTTGGCCGCAACCCTGTTGATCCCGCGCTAGCAAACCGTCAGGACATGCGTGCGCCATTCGGCACGGGGTGTTCGAGCCCCAGAAGTACAATGTGGCCTTCTGCGTCCTCGACGCCGAGTGTCAGGACTTCGGACATGAATGGGCCAATTTGTCGAGGCGGGAAGTTGACCACGGCCATGACCTGTCGACCGATTAAGCCCTCCGGCGTGTAGTGTGCTGCAATTTGCGCCGAGGTCTTTTTCACCCCGATCTCTGCGCCAAAATCGATCCACAACTTGATGGCGGGTTTGCGTGCCTCGGGAAATGGTTGCGCGTCGGAAACTGTCCCTGCGCGAATGTCCACTGCGAGAAAGTCGTCAAAGGTAATCTGTTCGGTCATCGTTCCCCTCCGGATTGCCGTAGGGATAGTGCGCCGCAACCGAGGTCTCAACGAAAAACCGCCCAAGCTTGAGAAAACTCGGGCGGTTCAAAATCTGTTCTCTTCCAACCAGACAGATCAGTCTGCCGGCAAGCGTCCGGATCGCTTAGGCAGCCATCTTGTCGGTAGCAGCCTTGATTTCTGACAGCGCCTCTTCGGTGCGGGTTTTCAGAACTTCGAACGCATCCGTGTTGGCGGCCTGTGCCATTCCTGCAACTTCGTTGATGTCAGCAAGCGTTTTCTCGAATGCTGTTTTCAGCGTTTCCATGTTCTCGGAAGCGGACTCGACCGACATCGGCTTGCCCTGCAGAGCGGACATGGTGTCTTTGGCGTCGGCCATCGCGGCCTCAACCATCTGAGACTGGCGCTTGTACAAAGCCTGGTAGCCCGACACTGCGATCTTGTTCGCTTCGACAAGTGCCGCCATGTTTTTGGTCTGTGCTTCCTGCATCGCACCAAAGTCAAACCCAGGCATTCCTTTGCCAAAGAACGTTTCCATTTCCGGCATTTTGAACGCTTCAGTCATGGCGTTGAGATCGAAGGCGAAGGGGAACTTGTTGGTCATAATTCATCTCCTTGCCCCGCGCCGGGGCTTTGCGTTTCGCTGAGTGAGATATTGTGCACCGCAGCAAATATGTCAAGAATATTTTTGTGCACCGCACAATAAAACGCCGTTCCGCTCCGTGGAATGGCGTTTCGCTTAACCCGATTACGCGCTTCAGGCGGTTCCGTAGGCTTCTTCGATAGCGATACTCAACGCTTCCTGCGGTGTTTGGTTGGACCATCCCACCAGTTGGAAAGCGGGATAGAACCGCTCTGCATAGCCCACTGCGGTCAGAACCATGGCCTCGATCTGTTCTGGTGTGGCGGTCGCGCCGCCAGCCAACGTAAGTCCATAGCGAAACGCCATTAGCTTGTGCTCGGGCCACAGGACAAAGTTTCCGCACCAGACCTTGTCATTTGCGAGATTGACCAATTCCATCATCTCGTCCATCCGTTCTTCCGGCGGGGTAAGCTCGAACGTGCAAACCAGTCTCAGCATATCATCGTAATCCGACCATGCGAGGTTCAGCGAATAGACCCGCCATCCCCCTTCGATGGCCATGGCGATCTGGTCCTCGCCCACGCGGTCAAATTCCCAGTCCGATTGCTCGGCGAGGGTTTCGACCATATCGATTGGATGGATCTCAGTAGAAAGAAAGTCGTGCTCTGTCGCTGTCATCTGCCTCGTGCCCCATCTTGTGGTGCGCTCTGCAGTTAAGCCCACAGGAGCACCCTGGGTTGCCATATACGGGTGTCTTACTGCTCGCACCCACGACATATGGTGGCAGCACGAATCGGGTGCGTAAAGGGGCAATCAGCCCCGTCGCAAAACATTTACTTAGCGAAGAGAGTTGTCGTCAGGCTTCTGGCGTCATTTTGGCTTCGAGATCTGCGATACGTGCCGACAAGGCATCGTTCTCTTCGCGCGCCTTGATCGCCATTTCCCGCACTGCGTCAAACTCCTCACGGGTGACGAGGTTTCGATCGGCCAGGAAGCGATCGACCATGCCGTTCATTGCGGTCTCTGCTTCCGCTCGCGCGCCCTGTGCCACGCCCGCAGCATTGGTCATGAGCTGACTTACGTCGTCCAGAAATTTGTTGCGCGATTGCATGGTGCACTCCGGCTGTCTTTTCGGTGAACCTTATATGGGGGTGATGGGGTTTCTGACAACCTTGGTAGAGGTTCATCTGTTTCTAACCATGCCGCTTAGATCGGACTTAGCGGTTCTATGGCACCCATGTCGCAGGGTTTGGTGATTTGAGGTGTGTGATGAAGCAATTGGGTTCTTTCGACGTAAATCGGAGTTTGCGGGGTCTGGTGATGATCGGGCTGGCGG